>JBPYDQ010000946.1:0-7418 GCA_051986135.1 Terriglobales bacterium
CCGCCACGTTCGGAGCCAATCCCAAGCCGGCCTGAGAAGCGTCGCCTTCAACCACTTCGACGTGCTCAGCGAGGAATTGCGGCAACCTCGTGCCATAGTGCGCGTGTAGCGGATCAAAGACCGGAGACTCCTCGACCATCTTTTCGAAGCGGCGAACGGCGGGATTCGATTTCTGGCGGCGGATGAGCAGATACACCCGGCCTATCTCCGGCAAATCAGAAAGTAGGTTTACCAGCCAGACTTTGCCAATGAAACCGGTGACCCCAATCAGCATGATTTGCTTGCCGGCAAGCGATCTTCGAACTGAGAGCTGTGGCGAGAAGTTGCGGCGGTCAAAGTGAACGAGGGGGCGGCTAAGCGGCGGAATCTCCCGTGAGGCGGGACAAATGGCAGAATCGAGGGCTTCGACGCTTTCGAATCCGAGATCTTTCACTAGTTGTTCTGGCGAGCGGAGCCCGTTGGCGTCGCGGCCAGTAATGAGCGCAAACAAGCCACGTGGACGCACCACTGGATCGAAGAGGCGGCCGGTGGCGATTCCGTCGCGAGACTCGAGCCGGTTAACGATCATTTGTTTCACGCCGAGATGCTGGGCCAACGGCCGCATGACATGGTCAAGTCCCTGGCTGACAAGTACGACTTCCGCGCCGGAATTTACGACTTCCTGCAAGCGCTGAATGCCTTCCGGCCTCAACTTCGGTTTGAGTTTGTACTGGAAATACTCGTCACCGAGCAAGTCTAGCCGGTCACGGCTCGTGCCCCTCAGGACGGCGTGCACAACTCGCGTAGCGAAGGCTCGATTCGCCGCATAGAGAAAAGGCCGCAATAAGGCCATCAACAAGATGGAACCGCGGCGAAGGGAACGGCCCAGGAAACTCTGCGCGTTCGTGGCGAAGAAAGCGACCGGACGGACCGTCGACAGGTTCATCAGGCTGCCTTCGACCCGCCAGTAAACGCGCCGCGGGGCAAGGCTCGACCCCCCCGAATGATCGTACTTATTCGCCAAGCTCCAGAATCCCGAGACTTTAATGGCCCTCCCCAGGGAGGAATGAGCTCTCATTGTAAACAATGTAGGCAAAAGGGCGAAGAACGTACTTATCTTACGAAACAATTTCAAGCGGAATCAGAGTTCCCCCCGAATCGCCTCGACCACCTCTCGCGGGGAGCAGGTAGCGTCGACAACGACGGCGTCGGTGGGTTCTTCCAAGTCGGCGAACTGGCTGAGCAGAAGGTTTCCGCCGGCGAAATGGCCATGGCGGAGGTTCAGCCGATTCAAAATGTACTCATAAGAGGCCTTTAGATACACCAGCTTGATCGCGGGGTCCACGACCAATTTCGCGCGGTAGCTGCGCTTGAGGGCCGAGCAGGCAAGCACAGCGTTTTGGCCATTTGCCAGCCACCCGACGATGGCTTCGTGCATGGCTTCGAGCCACGGTTCACGGTCGGCGTCGTTCAGGGGGATTCCGCGGCGCATCTTTTCAATGTTGGCGGGAGAATGGAAGCTGTCGGCGTCGTAGAATGGAAACCCCAACTCCTGGGCCAGGAGAGAACCGATCGTCGTCTTTCCGGCGCCCAGTACGCCCGTGACAATAATGATCACAGTAGTGAAAAGGCCGCCGGCGGCGGCGGCCTTTCAGTATCCGGTTGCGTCCATTGGTATAGCCGAACCGAAGGTCCGCGGTTATGGCGCCGACTAGTCTCCGGCGACGGGCTCTCCTATTTCCAGCTTGGGTGAGGCGGTGCCGTTTCCGTCGTAGCCAGTGCCCTTCGCCTGCTTGGCCAGCGCCTCCAGCGAGATGAATCCATTCTCCGAGACCGGCGGTTTCTCTTTCAGCACCACCTCGCGGTACAGCTGGGCCATACGAGCGTTGTAGGCGGCATCATTCTTCAACTTGGCGTCGCGCGCGCGCATCTTCTCCTCGCGGGAATTCTTGGCGATGCCTAACCGGTCCAGGTCTTTTTGTTCCTCCAGAGTCACAATGTCGTCCCGCAGGTAGAGCGAATGCAGGTTCGACTCCAGGCTCACCTTTTTTCCGCCCGCGAAGATTTCATGGCGGCCATGCTCCGCATACCATTTGGTGAGGGTAGCGGTCATGTGCATCTTCTCGATGATATTGCGCCAGCCCACGCCGGTGTTGTAGGCGCAGAAGGAGATCTCGCCTTCCTGGGTGGCGTAGGGGATGATGCACTGCTCGGTGCGGCGGAAATCGTAATTGAACAGATCCTGGAACCACATGCCGGCGATAAACAGGAAGTTCCAGCGGTCGGTGCGGCGCTGCATGACGTCGTCAATCGTACGGTCCGGGCCGACCTTGCCGTAGTTATGACCAGTGGCGTTGAAGTTCTTGTCGAACTTCGTCAGCAGGTCGAATAGCTTGAAGTGGCTGGGCGATCGGAAGGGGTCGTAATTTTTCATCAGCGCCAGCGCCATTCCAACCGCGGTAAAGAACTTCCCGCGGGCAGCATCGTTAACGCAAGCGACGTCCTTAGCGAGCTGGTCGCCCTTCAGGAACGCAGTGACCGCTACAGCCTCTTTGGTTTCCTTGTCGATCATGACCGCCATGCCGGTGCCGCAGTTGGGGTGGCAGCCGCAGCTCAACTGACCCCAGTTGTTGTTGGAGTCGTTGGCATGCATCACATCGGCCCAGTCGGAGAACGTGCTCATGAAGGAGATCGGGAACCAGTCGCGGGCAGGCTCGCCCAGACCGGTCTGCTCCTTCACGTCATGCGCCAGGTGCGATAGCGTGTAGCGCTGCGCCGTGCGGCGCTCATCGGTAATAGCTTCGTCGCGGCCGGTGAACGATACCGGCTGGAATGACAGAAAACCGATTTTCTTTGGATTATCCAACGCGAACTTGATGATGCGGCCCACCTGCTCGTTGTTGATGCCGTTTACGATCGTGATCACGGGAACGATCTCGACGCCAGCACGGTGCAGGTTATCGATCGCCTTCAACTTCACGTCGAACAGGTTGCCGACTTTGCGGTGAGCATTGGCGGCGTTGCCGATTCCATCGAACTGGAGGTAGGCATAGCGCATGCCGGCTTCGGCGGCCTGCTGGGCAAACTCGAAGCTCTTGGCAAACTCGATTCCATTGGTCGCAGCCTGCACGCTGTTGTAGCCGACCTTGCGAGCATAGCGCACGGCGTCCAGGAAGTACGGTGAGAGTGTCGGCTCCCCGCCGGAGAACTGCACGGACATCTGCCGCCGCGGCTTTATGGTGATCGCATTGTCGAGCATGGTCTTGATGTCGTCCCAGCTCAACTCATGCACAAAGCCGACCTGGTTGGCGTCCATGAAGCAGGGATCGCACATCATGTTGCAGCGATTGGTCAGATCGATCGTCAACACCGCCCCGCGCCCGTATTTCACCGTGCTCGAACCATGGTGATGCAGCTTCTCGTCGTTGTGCGCGCGGATGTCGCGGCCCGGGAAAACCTCTTCCAAGTGGCGCGAGAAATCAGTGTCTATTGACATCAGGTCTTCGAAGTGTCCGTGCCGAGGACAGTCCTTTATCATCCAGATCTTGCCGTCTCGCTCGATGATTTGCGACTTGATCTCACCGGCTTTTTCATTCAGCAGGACCTCATAGGGCAGCTTACCGTCGAGAATCTGCTGGCGGATTTCCGGTACGCACTTCGGGCACAGCGAATCGGTGCTGCGCGGCCAGCCGAGAGGCGGCTTCGACTTCTCATAGGATTTCAGCAGAGGCTTGTCGGACCACTTGGGAGTAGGAGATGGATTGGGGTTAATACGGTTTAGTCTTTCGAAAACTGCCCACGCTCCAGTCGCGGCCACAGTGACCGCTTTCTCTACATACTTGATCGGCTTATGCATGTCCTCTCGCTTTCCACTGCTGGGGAAGACCTGACAAACGGGCATATTTGCCGGTTCTCCCTGGGTAAACCCGGAATACTGACTCCCCTGCACGACCGCCTGGGTAGACATTGCCTGCATATGGGAAATCAGTGAGGCTATCCTATGGAAACTGGGAGGGCGTTTCAGCAAGAACCCAATGAAAGGCGCAAAACGGGGGTTTAGCGGTAAAAATGTGCATTGGGTGGATGTAAGTTATTGAAAAAGAAAGAGGTTCTTGCCTGAGGAGGGCACACTAACTGGAGCTCTTCGGTGCATCCAACTCGATCATTCGAGGGCACGCGCCACCAACTTGTAGCGATTGAGAACATCTTCCTGGGAGATTACTCCCTCCAGCTTGCGAAAATCGGCTCGGTTGACCACCGGAACTAGCGGGTTCTTCTGCGCGTAGGGCAGGGCAAGCTCGAGGGCTAAATCGGGAAACAGATGAGGCAGCCGGTGGCGCCCGAGCGTGGCGCGCAGGCCCAGTTCCCCTTTTCCTTCCTCCCATGATTTGGCCAGCGCCTCCCGCGTAACGCTGGTCCAACCATTGGAGCCGAGGCGCACCAGAAACACATTGCCGATCGCCTGCTCGGCGCGCCGGTAAGCCTGGCCAACCGTCTCGCTAGCATTCAGGACCGGGCCCGCGGGCGGGCGCATCGCATCTTCTACTCGCAAAATAGCCTGTTCCCTCTGTTCTTCCAAAGAGGGAAGCTCGAGGCCGTCTTGCCGGGTCAACATATCGAAAATGGGGGTCGGTCGCAACGTCCGCGACACGACATAAGCCAACGTAATACTCACTATCACAGGAACGATGATCGAATAGTTCCCGCTGACCTCCAGAACCATGAAGACCGACGTCATGGGAGCGCGGAGAAACCCGGCGAAAAGCACTCCCATCCCCACCAGGCAATAAGTTGCTACCGACCCGGTAAGGTGGGGGAACAGATAGTGTTCGACACCGCGAACAGCGCCCCCCAGCATCGCGCCGATAAACAGGGTGGGGGCGAACATACCGCCCGGCGTGCCGCTGACAAACGATAGCGTAGTGGCCACAATCTTCAGGCCTGCCAGAATGCCCAGCATCTCCCAGGTGAATTGGTTGTGCATCGCCTGATCGATGTACTCGTAGCCCGCTCCCATGACTTGGGGAAAGCCGAGGAAACCGATCAAGCCAATGAGCAATCCAGCAACGGCAGGTTGCAAATACTGAGTCCAGCGCGGCATGGCTTTCAGCCGCGGACGCAGAAATCCGATCGCATGCGAAAAAACCACGGCGGCGATTCCCCCTGCCAATCCGAGAACCCCATAGGCCAGGAGTTCCTGGGGGCGAATCAATTCCACCGGCGGAATGCGAAACATGGGTTCCGATCCCAGGAACCAGCGCATCACGACAACACTCGAGATAGCAGACAGTACAACCGAACCAAGGATCCCCGCGCTCCAGCGGCCGATGACTTCCTCGATCACAAACAGGATGGCGGAGATAGGGGCGTTAAAGGCGGCCGCCAGGCCTGCCGCGGCGCCCACCGGCGCCACCAGCCGCAATTTGTCGCGCGACAGTTTAAGCCGTCTCCCCAGTGCCGATGCCAGACCAGCGCCAATCTGCAAGGAAGGGTCTTCCGGCCCCAAGGATTGGCCGGAACCAATGGCCAGAGCCGCGGTGATGAACTTTCCCATGGCGGTTCGAAATGGAATGTAACCGTCGTAGATGTAAAGGGCTGCCTTGGTCTGGTTGATCCCGCTGCCGCGCACAGCCGGGAAAACGTGAAGGACCAGAACCGCAACCAGGAGTCCGACTACGGTGGGCGCGATTATGACATGCGGACCGGAAGGTGTGAGAAGCGGCCCCAGCATCTTTAGGCGGAACCATTCGATCGCGAGACGAAAACAGACAACCGCCAGCGCGGAGAAAATCCCAATGAAGACGGAAAGAATCAGGAAGAAGCGCTCTTCCTGAAAGGCGAAGTCGAGTGGCCGAGCTATAGTGCCTTGCGGTCGAACCGGGGCCTCGGTAACTCGTTGATCTTCGATGGGCGATGGATCGGAAGAGATGGTCACCGTTCCACTCCTTCACGATTTCGTCCGATGAGAAGCAAAGCTTGGTCAACACCTGAGGGTTCTCCGCACACTTCGGCTGTCTCGTCTTCCACCTCGAACACGAAGCTCATGGCAGCTGCGGGTAGCTCGGCACTCTTCATCCACAATCGAGGATCGATCTCAGATCGCAGCTGCCGCTCGCGCGCGCTGAGGCGCTCGAGCGCTGTCGGAGCCGGCGCACCAGTCTGGTTTGACGGCATCAGGGGAGCGGCGTTGCCTTGGTTCGTTCTCACACAGGTTTGCAAGCGATTCGCTGCGGCACGATAGGCTTTTAAGATTCGCTCCTGCCGCTTCACTCGAGAGAGATTACCGAGAAAGGGATCGGCTTCAAGAACCAGGCGCCCACTTTCCAGCATCTCCTGGCTTTGCCGGTCATCTGGATCCTTGGCCACGGCCAGATTCAAATAGAATATCGCGGTGCGGTAGCGCCCCAGGTAGAAAGCAGCTTTGCCCGCACCGGCAGAGGCGATCTCATCATTCGGCTCCAGCTTGAGCGCCTGAAGAAACTCATTTTCTGCACTGCGATAATCAGAGATGCTCAGGAAGAGCTGGCCGACTTTCGTGTGCAATTGAGAATTGGCGGGTAATCCAGGTTCCATTGCGATCAGTTCGGATTCCGCCTGCGCGACAGCATTTTGCTGCAGCAGAAAGTTGACCAATTCGAATCGTGCGGCGATCTGATTCTGAACCGGATTACTCCTCCAGATTCCGTAAATAGCATTGTGGTAATAACGCAAGACCTCCGTAACTTGTGGGCGGCGAGTCGCCAAGCGAGCCAATTCGAGGTTCGTTGTCCCGTCCTGCGGTTGTCGTTCCCACAGATTGTCGAGATAAGATTCGGCTTCATCGAGGCGGTTTTCGGCAATTAGCGATTCCGCCAGGTTGAGCAGGGCGGCAGGATCATCACGGTTAAAAGACAGAGAGGAACGAAAGAAGTTGATTGCCAGGCTGGGCTGGCCAGCTTCGAGAGCCAGCTGTCCCCGCTGATCCATGCGACGCGCCAGCACTCTCTGCCAGGAGTGAAACCGGTTCACCAGTGCCCCCACTGCGGCCCAGGCGGCAATGGCGATGGTCAGCAGAGTGAGCAAAACCAGGGCCTCGCGCCGGCCGCGGGGGACAGAAGCGTCCTCCATCACCTCCATCGTATCGTTGGACGACATAATCCAATATTAGACCAAGTACTGAGGCTGGCACTCGGTGGGAAACCCGGGCGGCCCGTTCCCCAAAGGCTACAAATTCTTGCCACCATGGAGTTGATGGTTGGTACGGCAGGGACGCTCGGGGCTCGTGCATTCGAAAACTCCAAGCACCCGAAATGGAATTGGCACAAAGTCGCCTAGCCGACTTCTAGCTGGCCTCCCCAACGACAAGTTCAGCCGCGGCCAAGTCCCCGAGAGCGACACCCACACTCTTGAACATGGTTATCTGCTCACGATCCCGACGAACCACCTTCATGCCCATGAGG
>JBPYDQ010000947.1:0-3112 GCA_051986135.1 Terriglobales bacterium
CTCGGCGTGTCCATCGACGCCGGATGTTAAAATGAGAGTTGGTAATTACCGCGTTGGCTAGTCATCTGAGGTCTGCCCCGCCAATCATGCTTTCGGGCTCGCAAATCCGGCGAAAATTTCTGGACTATTTTGTCCGGCAAGGGCATAAGGAGGTCCATTCCTCGTCACTCGTGCCGGCGAATGATCCTACCCTGCTGTTCACCAACGCAGGCATGAACCAGTTCAAAGATGTCTTCCTCGGCCTGGAAAAAAGGGATTACAAGCGAGCTACCACCTCACAGAAATGCGTGCGCGCCGGGGGCAAACACAACGATCTGGAGAACGTGGGCTTTACCAATCGCCACCATACGTTCTTCGAGATGCTGGGGAATTTCTCCTTTGGTGATTACTTCAAGAAAGATGCCATCGCGTTTGCCTGGGAAATGGTGAGTTCACCTGAATGGTTTGGCATTCGGAAAGATAAGCTATTTGTCACTATATTCAAGGGCGAAGGCGGCGTGGCGCGCGACGAAGAGGCATACCAGTTCTGGTTTCAACAAGGTGTGCCCAAGGAGCGCATCCATGAATTTGGCTTGCAAGACAATTTTTGGCAGATGGGTGATACCGGTCCGTGCGGCCCTTCGAGCGAGATCCACTACGACCTGGGAGCGATGGCCAGCGACCGGGGACACGAGAATTGCGAATTTGGCTGTGATTGCGGACGCTACGTAGAGATCTGGAACCTGGTATTCATGCAGTTCGACCGCGATGCCACGGGTACACTCCATCCCCTGCCTAAGCCTTCCATCGATACCGGCGCAGGTTTGGAACGTCTTGCAGCCGTGCTACAGGGAAAAATTTCCAATTACGATACTGACCTTTTCGTGCCGCTGATCAAAACCGCAGCTGAACTAACGGGAGTTTCGCTGGCCACGGAACAGGAGAAGGAAGCGCACGCGAGGTCGGCCGCTTCTCTCCGGGTTATCGCCGATCACTCGCGTGCAACGACCTTTTTGATCTCTGATGGCGTGCTGCCCTCCAATGAGGGCCGCGGATACGTACTCCGCAAGATCATCCGCCGAGCCATTACTCATGGACGACTGCTGGGACAGAGGGAGCCATTCCTCTACCAAATGATATTTGCCGTACGGGATCTGATGAAGGATGCCTATCCGGAATTGATGGGAACTTCTGAGCGGGTATCAAAGGCCGTTCTGGCGGAGGAGACCCGTTTCGCGCACACTCTCGATCTTGGACTAGGCAAGCTTGAGGACGATTTGCGGCCGCTCGCCGACGCGGTCCGCCAGAACCCGGCCGCACGGGCGACATATTCCGGCGAAAAGGCCTTCAGGCTATACGACACCTTCGGTATGCCCCTCGATTTCATACAGGACGCGGCGCGGGATCAAGGGATAGCCTTCGATCAAGAGGGGTTTGACCGCTCCCTCCGCGAGCAGCGGGAACGTGCCAAGGCGTCCTGGAAGGGTGCCGCTAAACCAAGCGCCAATCCTCAGTATCGCAACTTACCTCCGTCGGCCTTCGAAGGCTACCGTCTCACCCGCTCCAACGACTGCGAGGTGCTGGCGATTATCAAGCATGGGCAAGGGAGTCAAGAACTGATGCCCGCCGACGAAGGCGAGGTCATTCTAGACCGCACGCCGTTTTACGCCGAAGCTGGCGGACAGGTGGGCGACCGCGGCTGGTTTTACGGGGATGACCACAACACCGTGGTTGCCGAGGTGACCGGGTGTTACTACCCCGTCCAAGGAGTTCGCGCGCACCAGGTTGTGACCAAGCGACCGATCCGGGTTGGCGACAAGATAGATGGGGTAGTGAATACGGAAACGCGCGCGTCCACCATGCGCAATCACACGGCAACCCATCTGTTGCATGCTGGCTTGCGCGCGGTCCTGGGCAATCATGTGAAGCAAGCTGGATCGCTGGTCGATCCCGGACATCTGCGCTTCGACTTTTCGCATTTCACCTCGGTCGATGATGAGGAGTTGCAGGATATCGAGGACTTGATCAACAAAGAGGTCCTGGGTAACAAAACAGTCGAGGTAGTCGAAAACGTTCCGATTGATGTTGCCATCAACGAGTACCACGCCATGGCTCTCTTTGGGGAGAAATATGGCGATAAGGTGAGGGTCGTCAAGATCGGCGATTTTTCGAGCGAGCTGTGCGGCGGAACGCATACGGGCGCGACCGGAGAGATCGGGCTGATCAAGATCCTGAAAGAAGGCAGTGTCTCATCGGGAGTACGCCGTATGGAGGCGGTCACCGGCGAGGCATCGCTCGAGCACTTCCGCAAAGATCATCAGCTTGAAAACGTGGTCGCCAGTCTTGCCCCGCGATCCGATGCGGAAAGTCCGGCCGAAGCGCTCAAGCAGGAGCTGGAAAGACGCGAGACGGAGATCAAGCGTCTACAACGTGAACTGGACCGGATCAGGATGAAGTCGGCATCCTCAGCTGTCACTTCCGTTAACGATCGAATCAGGGAAGTTCGTGGGGTAAAGGTATTGGCGCATCGCGTCGATAATCTCGAGCGGAGGCAGATGCGTACACTGGTTGACCAACTTCGTGACAAGCTGGGCTCCGGAGTGGTGGTGCTAGGCTCGGCCAGCGACGGAAATGTGGCGCTGATTGCCAGCGTGACTCAGGACCTCACCAGCCGCATCCAGGCGGGCAAGGTGATCGGCCAGGTGGCGCAGAAAGTTGGGGGAAAGGGTGGGGGACGCCCCGATATGGCTGAAGCTGGCGGCAAAAATCCTGAGGCTTTGGACTCGGCGCTCGCCGAAGTATATTCCGTCGTCGATTCGCTGTTGACCTAGACCGTGCAACCATCCTGAGCGTTCCGCTCTCAGCATCCAGCCCGGCAAATGCCCAGCCATCGACGGGTGACGGAAGGTGAGTTTTTGCTATCCAGCACATCCGTTCCGTGCCAGAGTGAGTTCGCTCGGTTACGCCTCCCGGAAAGAAGATTCTTTTCATTCGTCCATTGAGCTCGCTGGATCCATAGTGGAGTACATTCGGCGATGCTAACCGGAAACTCAAACGCCGCGACTCATCGACCCAGGCCAGTCGGTGCTTAGTTTGTCCGATTGGTCGGATGCTCAGACAGTCGCAGTCGCCG
>JBPYDQ010000948.1:0-3828 GCA_051986135.1 Terriglobales bacterium
AACCTGTTGGACTGGGTGGATGCCGAGCAGCAGAAGCCGGTACTGGCTCATGAACTCACGCACGCCCTGCAGGACCAATCATTCCATCTGGAGAACTGGATGAAGGTCGGCCAGACCGACTTGGGGCTCAGCGAGCGGAACCCGACGCCAGAAGACATCGAAAGAGATGAAGCCCAAAGTGTGCGCCAGGCGGTGGTGGAGGGGCAGGCGATGGCCGTGCTGGTTGATTACACCCTGGCACCGACTGGGCAATCGCTGACTACTTCGCCCGAGATTGTCGAAGCCCTCAAAGCAGGCATGATGGTGGGCACTGGCGACTCGGTCGAGTTTCAGAATGCCCCCATTTTCCTGAAGGAGGTCCTCACCTTCCCTTATCGCTATGGACTGGACTTCGTAACGGAGGTTTTGAGCAGACGTGGGAAACAGAAGGCTTTCGCGGGCATCCTGGCGAATCCGCCGCACACCACCCGCGAGATTATGGAGCCGAACACCTATTTGGCAGGCGAGCGGATCCAACCACTGCCGGTGCCCGATTTCGCTCAACTGATGAAAAATTATCAGAAATTTGATGTTGGCTCCATGGGAGAATTTGACGTCGCCCTGCTGCTCGATGAGTACACGGGTCCCGATACCTCGAAGGCGCTCTATCCAAACTGGCGCGGAGGTTATTACTACGCCGCCAAACCGAAAGGTGATCCCACCTCTCCCCTGGCCATTGTTTACGTCTCGCAATGGGCATCTGCGGAGAGCGCTCAGAAGTTCGCGGGAATTTATGCCGGCTCATTAAAGAAGCGATACCGGTCGGTACAGGCTGTGGCGCGAAACAGTGATCGCGACCCGCCCGCCGGCTTGACCCAAGCAGTCGACAACGATGGCGAATGGCTCACCGAAGAAGGTGAGGTTGTGATCGATGCCGAAGGCGGGACTGTCTTCATTACCGAGAGCGTCGACGAGGTCACGAGTCGAAAGCTGCGGAATGCAGTGTTAAACCGATCGCAGACCTCCCCATCGATGGGCCTCGAGAACTTTCAGGTCGCACCTCTCTGTTCCTCTGTGCTCTCTGCAGTTAATGCTTTTTCGTTTTTGTCTCCTCCTTCACCGATGGCAAGAAACGATAGACCGTCGCCTTTACGGTAAGCGGCTTTCCATCTCGCTCCAGGCCCAGAGTACGCATGTCCCCGGGGCTGCCGCTGAGCAGAGACCACACCTGTCCCATAGTTCCGCCGCTGACGCGCGCATTATCCACGGTCAGCAGGGTATCGCCTGCCTTTACTTCCGGCACGGATGGCTTGCCTAGATGGTCAGCCACTCCGATCACGGTATAGCGCAGGTTTGCTTCCGGACGCAGGATTACTCCTACTGCGTCAATGCCCGGCGGGGTGTATTTGCTCAGCTGCTTGAGATATACCCTGGCGTGCCCGTAATCGATCCCTACACGGAAATTCAGCAGCACGTCGGCCCCGATCAGTCCGATGGTGGGCACGCCGGCCCGCTTCTGGAACCAATCAAGAGCATCTTGGGAAAACGGTACGGCCACTCCATTGGTGAAAGCAACGTTCCCGCACTCGATCTCGGGAATCCGTAACAGCCGCCAAGCCGGCTCGGCCTCGGATCCCCAGAGATTCGCAGGCCCGACCGCACCGACCATCGACGGCCAGCGAGGATATACTTTGTGCCATTGGGAAATTAATTCGCCAGACAGCCAGCTGACGCTGGTGCCCGGATCAAAGGACACGGTGTGTTTCCCCCCGGCGAGTTTGCAGTCGAGCTGCATAAGGCCCGTCGACTGGCCAATGGAGGCCTGTATGGTGGTTCCTTCCCAGTGAATGGAACCCGGAGTTGCAATCGTAAATTCCCGGTTGAGGTAGTCGATGACGACGTCGTAGTTGCGCAAAACGGTTGCCGGAAGCTTGATGGAAGCACTGGTTCCGGGTGCAATCGTTTCCTCAATCAGCGCGCGGGCTTCTTTGATCCGACCGAGATCGAGCTTCATCGCTCCCACCAGCAGTTCGGCCGGAACCTGAGATTCCCTCGCATCGGGATTTCCGCCGACAATCGTCAAACCCAGCTTCTTCGACAGAGCCTCGGTAATCGACATTTCCGTGTCGCCGGGGTCAACCCAACCGCGTACCCGGGTCTTGGAGCCGTCGGGCATCCGGAGGTAAACATCGATGATGATGCGGTTGTGATCGAGTGTGATGGGAACGGTTGCAGAATTTCGAGGCAACGTTTGCGAGCTCGCGAACGAAACCATGAACAAGAATGTCAGAAGCGCTGGTGCTGATTTCATGAGGGAATTGTAAAAGGTTCCTTCCCCCCCCGCTGTTCCCATATGGCCGGCCTGCCGCTCGAGGAATGGCCGAATTCGAAAACTAATAAATTACAGAATGTATAATCGCCAGTTTGTCTCTACAAATCACAAGTGTCGGGAGGGTTCTTGGCGGCGCAAGCAGAAATTGGGATCATCGGCGGCAGCGGTTTGTACTCGATGCCGGGGCTGACCGGGATCGACGAGACTCGGCAAACGACGCCGTTTGGCGAGCCCTCGGATGCTTATGTCCTGGGCGAGCTTGAAGGCCGCCGAGTTGCCTTTCTTTCCCGGCACGGGCGCGGTCACCGCATCATGCCCAGCGAGTTGAATTTCCGGGCCAACGTCTACGGCTTCAAACAACTAGGAGTGGAACGAATTGTGTCCCTGTCGGCGGTGGGGTCACTTAAGGAAGAGCACCAACCCCTCGATTTCGTTCTGCCTGACCAGTTCTTCGACCGTACGCGCCACCGGGTAGATACCTTCTTCGGTGGCGGCGTGGTGGCGCACATTGCCTTTGCCGATCCCATTTGTCCGGAGGTCAGCAAGGTGGTAGAAAGCGCGTGCCGCAAGGCCCGAGTTAGCGTCAAGTGCGGCGGCACCTACCTCTGCATGGAAGGCCCGCAATTCTCGACCAGAGCGGAATCGAACATTTACCGCAGCTGGGGCATGGATGTAATCGGGATGACCAACCTGCAAGAAGCCAAACTGGCGCGTGAAGCCGAGATTTGCTACGTGACCGTCGCTATGGTCACCGATTATGACTGCTGGCACCCGCAGCACGACGCTGTAACCGTCGATCAGATCATCTCGGTGCTCGTCAAGAATGCCGAGAACGCATGTAAGGTGGTGAAGGAAACCGTAGCCGCCATGCCGCGAGTGCGCTCCTGTAAGTGCGGCTCGGCGCTCGCTCATGCGCTCATCACCGAGCGCGACAAAATCCCCGCCGCCGCAAGGCAAAAGCTAAGCCTGATTCTCGACAAATACCTGGAGAAGAAAAACCACTGATGAGCATATTAGCCGTAGGGTCCGTCGCATTCGATACAATCGCCAGCCCTTCGGGGCGCGTGGAGAACGTCCTCGGCGGGGCCTTAACCTACTTCGCTCTAGCCGCCAGCTATTTCACCGAGGTCCGCATGGTAGCCGTCGTCGGTGACGATTTCACCGCTGAGCACGAAAATGTGCTTAAGCGGCGCGGCGTGGACACACGCGGAATTGAGCACACCAAGGGCAAGACCTTCCGCTGGGGCGGACAATACCTCGACAACCTGAACGAAGCCAAAACCGACTTCACCGAGTTGAATGTATTCGAGCAATTTCAGCCAAAGATTCCTGCCGCGTACCAGGATTCTTCCTTACTGTTTCTCGCGAATATTGACCCTTCGCTGCAGAAAACGGTCAGGTTGAACATGGATGGTGTCCGTCTGACGGGAGGCGACACCATGAACTATTGGATCAACCACACCCGCGAAGAACTGATGGAAACTCTCAAGCTGGTCAACATTCTGTTGATCAACGAC
>JBPYDQ010000949.1:0-3800 GCA_051986135.1 Terriglobales bacterium
GCTCTTCGTCGAGCCTCTAATTAGCGATTGATTTGGACACGGCGTCGTGTCCGAGATATCTCAGTCGAACAAAGACAATGCTGACAGCGGCCCTCGTTTCAGCGTCGAAAGAGGGAATCAGAGCCACATCATCTTGTGCTCCGCGCGCAGTTTGCAGATTGTAAGGGGTACAGTCAAATTCAAACTTTAGATTGCAACGATTTGAAATCCGCGGACCAAACCCACCGACACGCATAGTCCGTGGACGCTGGTCAGCGCCAGTCACGGAAATCCCGCTGGTGAAATCCGCGTAAAAACCGAGGTCAGCGCAGTGCGCCTGAAGGATCGCCGACGCAAGGTTCAAGCGAGAAATTGAACCGTTTACCGACTCGATTTGGCAGGCGAACTTATGATCAGGCTGGCAATGAAGACAGTGAGAAGCGCGGGCCACCGCTTTGCGGTGGTTGTGTGAGCCTGAAACTCCTTCCGAGAGCGCGCCACTAACGGTGTGGCCCTACTAAAATCCGAGGCACAACTTGGCTCGGCAGCTAAGGCCGCATTTTCCTTGGAGCGTTCCTGCCCGATGAGAAGCATGGCTCCGGTTCTGGCGATTGTGTAGATGGTGGCGGGCGTTGTCCTGAAAAGGACCGGCCCGACCCCGCTGGGGAGACTGAGTAGGTTTCGCCAACCGGGCCGGGCCAAGTTGAATTCGACAGGAGAAGGTTAGCATGAAACCGGAGCCACGGAACAAAACCAAGAAAGCAGCCAACCCTCCAACGCAGCACCATTGGCACCAGATGAATCGCAAGCAGCGCCGGGAGATAATGCGGACAATCCAAGGCGAAGATATCCGCCTAGAAGTGATCCATCCCGACGCTGCGGGCATTGATATTGGCAACGAATCCCACTATGTCGCAGTACCGCCGAGCCGTGACAGCCAACCGGTACGGTGCTTCGGGTGCACTACGGCCGAGCTGAAGGCTATGGCCGCTTGGCTGCAGCAATGCGGGATACAGACCGTGGCGATGCAATCCACCGGCGTGTATTGGGTCGCGGTGTACGACATTTTGGAGCATGCGGGTTTGGAAGTGTACCTGGTGAATGCGCGGGACACGAAGAATCTGCCCGGGCGCAAAAGCGACGTGCAGGAGAGCCAGTGGCTGATGAAGTTGCATACTTATGGATTGTTGCGCAATTCGTTCCGGCCATCGCAGCAGATCCGCATGATGCGGACCTACTGGCGGCAGCGCAACGATCTGGTGCAGAGTGCCGGCCGGCATATTCTGCGGATGCAGAAGGCGCTGACGCAGATGAATCTGCAGTTGGCCAATGTATTGAGCGATGTGAGTGGAGTCACCGGGCAGGCCATCATCAAAGCCATCCTCGCAGGGGAACGCGACCCACATAAGCTGGCGACGTTTCGGGACCCTCGGGTGAAGGCCAGCGAGGAGCAGATTGCGCAGAGCCTGGAAGGCAACTGGCAAGAAGACCTGCTGTTTGTGTTGCAGCAGGAGCAGGATGGCTACGAGTTTTGTCAGAAGCAGATAGCCGACTGCGATCGCCAACTCGCGCAGTATCTGCAGCACCGAGAGGATCGCAGCCAAGGTGCCCCTCTGCCGGAAGAGAGGCGGAAGGGACGGCTCAAGAAAAAGAGGGCGAATAAGCCGCAGTTCAAACTGCGCGAAGCGTTGTTTCGCATGACGGGCACCGACCTGACCCGGATTGACAGCATCGATGTCACCACGGCAACGACCGTCATCAGTGAAGCGGGATGGGATATGAGCAAGTGGCAGACCGAGGACCATTTTGTTTCCTGGCTGCGGCTGTGTCCGGACAATCGCATCAGCGGGAACAAGATCATTGGCAAAGGGCGGCTGCCCACCAACAATCCCATCAGCATCGCTTTGAAAATGGCGGCCAGCACGCTGCGGCTAAGCAACACCTATCTGGGAGCGCAATTTCGTCGATTCCGAAGCAGGCTGGGAGCGCCCGTGGCGATCAAGGCCATGGCGGCCAAACTGGCCCGCTTGGTCTACCGCATGCTGCGCTACGGGATGCAATATGTGGACAAAGGAGCGTCGCTCTACCAGGCTCAACACCGGCACTCACAGATCAGGCAGCTCAAGGTGAAAGCGGCGAGCCTCGGGTATCAGCTCATCCAACTTCCCGCGGCTTAAAAATCAGGAGTTTCTGGGGAGGTGGCTGCAAGCCGTTCAACGGCTGATTATACTCACCGTCATCTTGATATCCTTATGTATGTCCCATTAGCTATTGAACCATTCGTATGTCGATCCCGGCCATGACAAGCCGACTAGAGAACGTGCCCCTCAGACATGCCAAGAGAACGCCCGAATCTTGGCTTTCTTGTTCGCCGGCTCGAACCAGTAGCGCGGCCCTGCGAAAGGCTCGCCTTCGAGGTTGCGAATCACGGCCCCAGTCCCGTCCCCGCCGCTTCGCAACCATCCAAAGCTGTAAGACAAGAGCCACTGAAATTTGCGTCGGACAGACCAGCACAACGTGTCTTCATTACGACAAGTTGTCACTTTTCGGACGCTCCAAAACTGTGTTCTGAGTTCTCTAGAAATCCACTGCTCATATATGTCTAGGGCATTCCTCTTCTTCTTTTCGGCAAAATCGAGTAAAAATCTCCATTGTATGCAACGTCATCCTGCCGTTGGTTATGTTGCACCTTTCGCTGTCTTTGTAGGGGTTATGGGGGCGGAGCACGCGCTCTCCGTACCGGCGCAGGCCGGATATCCGATACGGGTGGCACTGACCCTCCTAGTACTGCTGGCAACGAGACGTGACAAGATGAAAATGCGCCCGTTACATGTGGCGGCAAGCACAGCAGTTGGCATTGCGGTGTTTGCGATCTGGATTGCACCTGATGCGCTGATCGGCTACCGCCATCACTGGCTGTTTGAAAATGCGTTAACGGGTAAAGCGGGCGGAACACTTTCGCCTGCCTTGCAGTCAAATATCTGGTTCCTGTTCTTTCGCGTAGCAGGATCGGCACTGCTGGTACCGGTGATCGAAGAACTATTCTGGCGCGCATGGCTGATGCGATGGTTGATCGATCGCAATTTCGAGCGCGTGCCCTTGGGGAAGTACGTTCCATCCGCATTCTGGCTGACGGCGATCCTGTTCGCGTCAGAGCACGGTGCTTACTGGGAGGTCGGGCTCGTGGCAGGTGTGATTTACAACGCGTGGATAGTGCGAACCAAGAGCCTGGGCGACTGTATTCTGGCACACGCGGTGACGAATGCCATTCTGGCGGCTTACGTTATCGGAACCGGCGCCTGGCAGTACTGGCTTTAAGTGATTTTGTGATAACTCGGGTGTAATCCGAACATTGCACCGCTGGGGAGAGCAAAGTTTCATGCAATCTCAATTGCCTTCCTCGATATGCTGCTGGCTGCCGCAGCATGGTACTTTTAGTTAGGCGTGGTACTGGCCAGGGCTTTCGGTTCTGTTGCGCGATTTGCGGAAATACACCTGGCCCTGGGAGGCGCGCGCGGAAGCTCGTTATAGCGGCACGATGGATGAAGTCCACCGCACTTGCCTGACGGCGAACTACCGGCCGGCTTCCCGGCATCCACGGGCAAAACGCAAGTACGGGCGGCATCCGTTTAAGACTAGAGACTGACGGTATAGGGCAGACAGCATTCGGGATTCAGCAGGCGTGTCCGCAACCGGGGAATGCTGCGCTGAGAAGAAAACCGAGGCATGCTGATCTCTTCCCAGTGCGCGCTGCGTGTTTTGCCCCTTTTTGCCGTCGCATCTTCTTTCCCAGGAGCGTGTCCGACTAAGGCATTTCATCG
>JBPYDQ010000950.1:0-2880 GCA_051986135.1 Terriglobales bacterium
GGTTTGAAATCATTGGCTGGGTGATGCTTTGGCGCCCGATCGAAATCCTCGTCTTCGAACCGATCGCGCTTAAAGACAATATCACTGCGCTCGAGAAGTTGGCCGAACTACGGGTTCTTATTTATCAGATGGACTAGGTTACGCGGCACGGGCTGATTTTCTCCTGTGCGAAGTGACACTGGTGCGCCGAATTTTCTGTGCAGGTTTTTTATCTTCGGGCCGCCTGCTCTTTGCCTTCTGCGAACGAACGCGATTCAGGTTTTGGGCTTTGTTCTTCTCAGTCTCCTTCCACATACGAAAACCCCCGATGAACGCATTCGCATTACTGCCCAGGCGACAACCTTGCGGGAGTTGCGTCAATTTCTTTGCGTTGCCCCCGCCTAGAACCACGTCGTCAGGCTGCAATGCATGGATCATGTGGGCCACAACCTCCGCGACGTCCTGGCTCCATTTCTTGCGTCCCCGGCGTTCCAGACGCCGGCGGCTGACGTAATCCTCGTAGGTCCCTTTCTTATAGGGAAGGCTTCCGAGCTCGAACGGCCCAACTTTGCCGTCGACGACCGCAGAGGAACCCATACCCGTACCCAGGCCCAAGAAAAGCATCTTTCCACCCTTATAGGAGCCGAGGGCCTGCATAGCAGCGTCGTTGATTACTCGAACGGGCCGTCCGAAGGCACGGACAAAATCAAACCCAATCCACCCTTTGGCTAAGTTTCGAGGCTCAGCAACGGGGCGTCCCGCATTCACCGGCCCAGGATATCCGATCGTCACAACATCGTAGTCCCAATCCTTCGTGGTAGCTTTGACTTCCTCGACCATGCGTTCAGGAGTCAATCCTGGTCCGGAGGGGAACTTACGACGTTGCGTTTGGCCCGTGGCAAGCACTTTTACGTTTGTTCCACCCACGTCGATCACCAGTACGTGCATAGAAGCTCTCCTTTCTGTGTCTCGAGTAGCGTTGTTCGTTTCCCCTTCACGACATATACGGTGATCACATGGCGCCGACAAAACAAGTTGACCGCCTGAAGTAAATAGACCGTTTATCGGCCGGGCTGACTTATTGAGCGGTTTGGCATTTCCTTCTCCAAGTTAGCAACGGAGCTGAGAAGAGGGAAACTAGCAGAAGTGACAGGATCGCCTCCATCTCACTAATTCAGAGTTATTGAATGAAGCGGTTCTTACCGGAGCGGTAACAATCGCTAGAAGCGAAGGCGGAGTGGGTCATCGGAAGCTGTCGCAGCTCTTAGCCGGCATTCTGGCAGCGCGCGCAGATGCGGTTTCACGGATGTTCCTGAACGCAAGAGGTCGATGAGATCGTACGCCTCACTCCAACGCCGATCCTTTCTCGATGGCCTTGCAGTACCGGTCGATCAGTGGAGGAGCTTGGCCTTTTTCGCAGCGAACTCCTTGTCACTCAGGACGCCTGCATCGCGCAACTCGGCTAGCTTCTTGAGTTGATCTACAACCTCGTCGGTGAGCATTCCCGGTGCAGCCTTGGCACCATGCGCGGCCGCCGTTTTTGCACTGGCTGCCCGTTGACGTGCTGCCACCCGCCCGGACACGGCTTGGGCAGTTCCCGCCACAACGGCAGTCCGAGCCATTGTCCGCGCCAGCCCAGCGCCATGCCGCCTTCCTCTTCTTATCATGACCTAAGACTCCCTTCCTGTGTCGAGCTGTCCTTCACTCAACGAGACTTGCTTTACCATCACCAAGGGCGAGCGATTGGCTGTACTGAGCTCAAATCGATCGACAACGATGCTGTCGATATTTACACATAGATGCGGCGGGGCGGGTACTGCCACAACTGCCAGATTGCCGTGCCGCACTGCCAATCAGCAATACAGTCTGTCCAAACCATATTCGAAAGCGAGCGCGTGAAATATGCTACTCACTGTAAACAGGTCTGGGTACCACTGTCTGTGTTAGAGCAACCTTTCTTTACCGATCGCCATCAGTTCGGCAGGGGGTGTAGGCAATGATGAACTCTGAGAGTGAAGAAGGGGTCGTGGGACAGCGCGCACTAAGTCGATGTTTCATAATGGTTTTCATGGTTTGTCTATTTCTGCTCTGCTCGATTACTCTGTTCGGGGTGCAACAATCAACTGCACCAGGTGCGCCGGCAGTCGGTGGGCAAGAGAAGAACATGGCGACAATTCCTGCGGGAACACGGATGATGGTCAAAATGATAGATGCCGTGGATTCTGAAACAAGTAATGCGAGCGATCGCTTCCGTGGAGTCCTCGAAGCAAATCTGATGGCTGGCAACGTGTTGGTTGCACCCAAAGGCACTACGGTCTTTGGACGTTTAATTACAGCGGAGTCTGCCGGCAGGACAGCAGGTGGCCAGTTGGAACTTGATATCACGGACATCATGATCAATGGTCAAATGCATTCGCTGATGACCACGTCGAGCCAAATGCAGGGAGAGAACAGCCGGAGCACGGCCGGTCAAGCCGCGAGAGGTGCTGGAACGGGCGCTGCGGCTGGAGCTGTCGTTGGTGGCGGATCGCTAGCAAGCTTCGGTGCCAGGGCTGGCGCCATCGCGGGTGGAGTATCCGGCGGCACAACTCGCGGAGAAAAAGTCAAGGTTCCAGCGGGGTCGCTGGTTGAGTTCAGCCTGGCGCACCCAGTCTCTCTGCCTGTGCAGCAGCAGTAAGCAACGCGTGAGTGGTCGGCCTGGCAGTCAGCTATTGCCCGTTTTCTAGCGAGGAGACAGACTAGTTACTCGTAACAGTTTTCTACCATATACTGTTCCGATCTCAACCGAGCGGAGTTGGCCCGAGCTAGCCCTCAATTCTCTGAGTGGCCAGGCGTGCTTTCCTTTTAGGTAACGATTGCGCCGATTCCGCGATGATATGCAGCAGGTTCGAGACAACATCC
>JBPYDQ010000951.1:0-3935 GCA_051986135.1 Terriglobales bacterium
ATCAGGCTGCGCGACTCATCTGTACTACGTTTTTGATTCCCCGCCTTTCTGTCAGCAGTTGAGGCACTTCCTCCAAGGGCACGCGATCAGTGATCAGTTGGCGTACGCTCTCCGGGAATAGGACCATGAACTGTTCGAGGTGCTGGACGGCCGATACGAAATCTTTGCGGCCAGCGTTAACTGTTCCGAAAACCACTTCGTTCCTCAGGACGAGATTCCGGAGAATGCCGCCAGCATTGAGTTCGGCCGTGGCCGCTTCGGGAGGGACTCCGGTAAGAGCCAGCACTCCATTCGGCCGCAGCATCTGAGTCGCAGCCATCATCAGCGGTGCGAATCCTACGGCCTCGAGTACCACATCAAATCGGCCCCAGCCTTTTGTAAGACTCTCGATAGAATTGGAACGCGACGACGCATAGTGGGCTCCCAAGGAGCGGACCAGCCCGGCCTGCTTGCTCTCTTCCGAGTCTCTCGAGTACACCAGCGTCTCCAAACCGTTGGCCACCAGGACCATCGCGCCCAACAGGCCGATGGGCCCTGCTCCTAGAACTAATCCGCGCTGCGGACCAGGATCGTAAGGCAGTCGGTCAAAAATTGCCTGGGCTTGGTGAGCGGCTTTTGTGACCACGGTTAAGGGTTCGACCAATACCGCGACGTCCGCCAGAACGCCCGGCACTCTTACCAGATACGCTTCATCCTCGACCACGTAGTCGGTTAGGAACCCGTCTGCGCCTTTAATGCCGCGCTCGGTATAGTCGCCGGTCACGCAAAAATCTGGCCGTCCGGCGCGGCACGCTCGGCATACGGCGTGCGGGCAGGGCCGGCGGACCAGCGCCACTACCAGGTCCCCCGGCTTAAGGCTGCTTACTGCGCCCCCAAGTTCAACCACCTCCGCCAGCGACTCGTGTCCCAGGATGAGACGGTCCGCGCCACGAGGCGGATCGCCATATTCGAAAGAGGCGATCTCCCGGTCCGTGCCACAAAGGCCTACTTCACGCAGTCTTAGCAGCACCTCTGTTGAGCCGTTCAGCTGAGGTTCAGGAATGTCGAGGAGATCGACCCTTTTCTCCGACGGGAATACGGCGACAGCCTGCATAACCGTGATACCGATTC
Organism: Terriglobales bacterium; assembly: GCA_051986135.1. Taxonomy (GTDB): domain Bacteria; phylum Acidobacteriota; class Terriglobia; order Terriglobales; family Acidobacteriaceae; genus Gp1-AA122. Next base: position 1,111 of record JBPYDQ010000951.1, read on the forward strand.
GTACTACCCCTTTCTGAACTTCTATCTCATCCCTTGAGCTGCCTTCTTTACGCTTACGCCTCGTACTTTGTTGACTGGGGAGAGCGGTGCTTCTCCTCCCAACACGCGCACTACTTCCTCGGATGCAAAGCGACGCACAATTTGAATGGATTGCTCCGAGTAGTAGGCCGCATGCGGCGTGACGATCACGTTCTCCAGCCTGAAGAGCGGGTTATTAGCTTTCCAGCCCGCTCGTTTTGCCGGCTCTTCTTCTAAATCGTCGAGTCCCGCTCCGCTAAGCCACCCCTCTTTCAGCACTCGATAAAGATCTGCATCTTTCACGATCGGTCCGCGCGCGGTATTAACAAGGATCGCGCCTCGCTTCATCCGGCGCAGCTCTGCTTCTCCGAAGCGCCCACGCGTTTCGCCAGTCAAAGGGGCCTGAATCATCAGGTAATCAGACTGCGCCAGCAACTCTTCGAAGCTGACCAGAGACACACCTCGAGAGGCCGCCTCGCGCTCGTCGGCAAACGGATCGTGAGCTATGATGCGAACCCCAAACCCTCGCATGCGTCGGGTAATCTCCTTGGCGATGGCCCCGAACGAGAAAAGCCCGAGCGTGCCTTGCTGCAGTCGTTGGATGGGCCGGCCAGATTGCCAGTGCCATTCGCCGGCTCGAGTGGCCCCATCATAAGTCCGAAGCTTACGGAGCAAAGCTAAAAGAAGTGCGACCGCGTGATCGGCGACTTCATTCATGCACCAATCATTGGGCACATTGGTCACCACGATGTTTTTCGCCGTGGCCGCGTCGACATCGACAATATCGACCCCGGTGCCGTAGCGCGCGATGACCTTGCATCGCGTAAAGCTTTCGATCGCACGCTTGCCGATCTCCGCATATTGCGCAAGTACGGCGTCCGCATGGGCAGCTACCGCGATGACCTCATCTTCACTCTTGCACTGTGCCGCGACGAGTTCAAAACCCGCGCCTGTGACGATAGATCGCTCGATGGCGACATCGCCGAAATCGTAGTCCGCCACCACCACTTTCGGCTTCCGATCACGCTCCATGCTTCCTGACCCTTTCCACCGACCCGGGTGCCTTCGGTCTCGCTGCCTGATTCGCTTTGGCACTGTCGCGCGGCGTCATCAGAGCTCCATCTGAAGATCCCGTCGCCACCCGCGAGTAAAGAGACAAAATTCCTCTGGTGTGACGGAACGGCGGAGGCGTCCAACGAGCCCGCCTTTCGGTGAGCGTGCGTTCGATGACCTCCGGCTTGGCGGCCTTCTTTCCTACACCGACAATCGCCATGCGCCGCTCGGCAATATGGATCTCAATGAGATCGTCTTCTTCCACCAGGGCCAGCGGCCCGCCATCGATGGCCTCAGGCGTGACGTGCCCCACGCAGGGGCCCTTCATCGCTCCGGAATATCTCCCGTCTGTGATCAACGCGGTGGTGTGATTTAGCGCCGGATCGGCGGCGATAATTGCCGATGCGAAGTACATTTCCGGCATCCCGTTGGCGCGCGGACCTTCATAGCGAATAACCACCACTTCCCCCGGCGCCACTTTTCTGGCACCGTTCCGCCCGATCAGCGAGTCCAGGGCGGAGTCCTCGGTGTCGAACACCCGGGCCGGTCCGATGTGCACATGCATTTCTGGGGGAACCGAAAACGCTTTGATCACCGCTCCGCCGGGCGCAATATTCCCTCGCAGGATGGCCACCCCCCCCTCGGACCCAAAGGGGTTCGAACGGGGCCGGATGATCTCCTCTGGCGCAATCTTGTAGTTATGCAAGTAACCGATGCGTTCCTCGAAAAATCGACTCTTCTCAATTTCCTGCAGGTTTTCTCCTAACGTTTTGCCGGTTACGGTGAGGCAATCGAGGTGAAGCACATCTTTCAGTTCCAGCATGAGGCGTGGAACTCCCCCCGCGTACCAAAAATATTCCACCGGGTAACGCCCCGTTGTCTTCACATTCGCGAGCACGGGAACGAGACGATGGATGCGGTCGAAATCGTCAATGGTGATATTTACGCCGGCTTCGTAGGCGATGGCAGGCAGGTGAATCAAAGCGTTCGTCGATCCTCCCGTGGCGGCGTGAATGACGATGGCGTTTTCAAACGCTTTCCGGTTGAGGATGTCACGAGCCCTAATTCCATCCCGGATCAGCTTTACCACTTGCTTGCCTGTCGCCCGCGCATAGCGAAGATGTTTGGTGAGGAAAGACGGAGTCAGGGCCGACCCTGGCAATGCCAGACCGAGGACCTCCGCCATAACCTGTCCGGTGCTTGCGCTTCCCATGAACTGGCAAGCGCCACATGTCGGACAAGCTGTTTGCTGGGCTAATTCCAGCTCTTGGCGAGGAACCTCTCCGCGCTCCACAGACATGCCGATTGCCCAGGTCTGATCGGAGGTGACGTAGTCGGGCGCATTCAGTTGCGTGCCTCCGGGAAGAAGAATCGACGGCAGATTGCAACGAGCAATCGCCAGCAGGTGAGCGGGAACGGACTTATCGTTTCCCGAAATCAGGACCATCCCGTCATGCGGATGGCCCAGCGCATGAATTTCAACCATGGCGGCAATCACGTCGCGAGAGACCAGCGAATAACTCATCCCCGACGTTGCTTGCACGACGCCATCGCAAATATCGCTCACTGTGAAAACAGCCGGCTTACCTCCGGCTTCAAAAACTCCGTTATTCACCTCGGTAATCAAAGGCTCGAAATGAAACGTACCCGGGTGACCCATTCCCCACGCGCTCTCCACCAATACTTGCGGCTTAGCAAGATCCTCTTCCGTCCAGTTCATTCCCAGGCGGAGGGCGTCTCCCTGGTGGTTGTGC
>JBPYDQ010000952.1:0-2665 GCA_051986135.1 Terriglobales bacterium
ATGGGCACGCCGGAAGACCAGACCACGCAATTCCCTCCGCACAAAATTATTGGCAACCTCTACTACGTGGGGACGAGAACGCTGAGTTCATTCCTCATCGTTACGCCGCAAGGAAATATTCTGATCAACAGCACGTATGAACGAAACGTGCCGACCATCCAGAAATCAGTGGAGCAATTGGGATTCAAGTTCTCGGACATCAAAATTCTGCTCGGGACGCACGCGCACAACGATCACCAGGAAGGCGATGCGCGGCTCAAGGAGTTGACCGGCGCGCGGGTGATGGCCATGGCCGAGGATGTGCCTGCGCTCCAGGCAATGAAACCAGAGGGCAAAGAGCACCCGATCGACAGAATACTGCACGATGGAGACACCGTTGCGCTTGGCGGCACGACGCTCACGGCGCACCTGACCGCCGGCCACACGCGCGGCTGCACAACCTGGACGATGAAAACGCAGGAAGGCGCAAAGGCGTACAACGTGGTCATTGGCTGCAGCTTGCGTCCGCCGGCGACACTCTCGCCGGACGTGACGGCAGAGTTCAACCGTACCTTCCCGCTGGTGCGTTCGCTGCCCTGCGATGTGCCGCTGGGCGACCACCCCGCCCAGTACAAAATGCAGGAGAAATTCGCGAAGTTGCAAAAAGGCGCTGCGAACCCCTTCATCGATCCGGCCGGATGCAAAGACGAGGCCGACATCGAAGAAGCCATGTTCCACGCGCTCCTGGACGAGCAGCGGCAAACCGGCCGCTAGTTGAAGTTTGAGGTGCGTTTCCGCCGGCCTGTGACCATCTGCCGATAATCCTAAGTCTCTGACCGAGCCACCGAGCCAGCCGCAAAGCATTTGCTTCTTGCCCGCTTCATCTAAGGTGACCGAATTACCGAACGAAAATGATGCTGAGACTTCGGTTGTTGAGCCGACGCCCCAGCCAACCCCTAAGTTTACTGTGCGATTTTGTTGGATCAGTTGCGACGCAAATGAGAGGCTGAAGCTCTATACGGATGAGACTTGACAAAAGCATTTAGTACTTTGGGGCCGGGAGAAACCACTTATGAGGTCGAAAGAGTGGGCGATGCTATCGGCCTCAGCTTTATCTACAGCACGGAACCTGACTACTGGATCGGGACTTATGACCTCGGAAAGCTGACCTGCCTAAGGTAGAACCTATTCCACTTGGTAGAATGTTCATTTTAGCAGCCCATGCATTGGAGTAAGGAAGTAAAGAACTTAGCATTGCTCCACGATCCAATCGGCATTACTCCTCTTACACATAAAGACCTGGCGTTAGCAGCGCGCTAGCTTCGCGCGCGGGAAGCCGGGGCTCGGCCACGCCCGCAAGGGCTCCCAAGAGCTTGTAAACACGCTCGCGGGCATTCCTACGAGAGATCGCGCGAGATTCGGCTCGACCGCATTTGGCTCTCACCCCGACGTAGCCTGCAGTTATGCCCCCGATGGTGTGGCACAATCACAAAGGCAGAGCAGCCGCCAACGCTTCCTATTGTCTTCATCTGGATATCCATCAGCACGAAGTCGGGCCGCTCGGCGGCGCAGAGAGCCAGCGCCTCGGCGCCGTCCGCGCATTCGCGGATCTCATCCGCCACGCTCGCCACAACGCGCCTGATCAAGCGACGCACGCCGGAATTGTCTTCCACGATCAGCAGCTTCATACCGCCTCGCCGAGTGTTCCAGCGCGACGCTAATGTGCAGCCATCAGGACGGAAAGAAAATAGAGGGAACCACACGATGTGCCTCTGTGGAACCACACATTTTGCCTACGTGGATCTACACAGGAGATGAGTTGCCGGGGAGGGCTGTATAGTTGTGATTTGTGCTCGAGGGCGAACTTAAACAAGTTATGGCCGTGAAGGCCCAGTTTTTGGCAGATGTGGGTGCGGTGGTTTTCAACTGTCCGATAGTGAATTGAAGAGTTCGTCTGCGATCTCTGTTGCTCGATCTCTGGTTGGTTACCAGGCTCAAAATCCTCCTTTCCGTCGGAGTCACATCACTGAGGCCCGGTTGGTGCTCTGCGAGTGCCTGCAATTGGCGGCAGCGCCGGATCAGATAAGCGGTAAGTGAAGGCGTGACGTAATCTTGTCCCTCCGCAGGAAGGTGTATTCGCGGGAGCTTTCCGCGGTAAACCGAGGAATAGACGTGAGACCCATGCCGCCGACACCGGGGTTCGCCAGAATGTGATAATGCGAGATGGTCTGGTCGATCATGGCTCTTAGGGCTGCAGGTTCATGCGCCGGAGCGGGTCGGCGAAGCGCGGTCGGATCGCAGCGGACTGTAAATCGGGCTCCCCCGGGTCCTAGATAGAGCTATAGAGAGTGTGGCCCCTAGATGCCAACTCGATGACGCGCTTAGCGTCTTCGGTTTTGACCGGTTGGGCCATTGTTCGATTACCCCTTCAGCCGCGCGCCGGGCTGGTACACCACCCGAAACAGCACGTCACCAACCTACGTTGATCGGGTGACTCCAATTCGCTGTTCGGCCAGTCGGGCCGGGAGTCTACGAAAGAGGGCACATCTCCAAAGTTTGGCGTGTCTGAAATGGTGTAGTTGGCCGGCACCCGAAACATCGACGGATCAGGTTCGGAGCGATCTATATGCGTCAGCCGGTACACTACGATCGAACCTACTAATCCGTCGGACCGCTTCATAACGAT
>JBPYDQ010000953.1:0-2855 GCA_051986135.1 Terriglobales bacterium
AAGATCGGGCTGGACTTTGTGAACTGGCGTTGCCTTCGCACTTCGTATGGCACTTGGCTGAAAGAACACGGTGCCGACATGAAGGAAATCCAAGGGCAACTGCGCCATTCGCGGATTTCCACGACGATGGATACGTACGTTCAGGACATTCCTGAGTCGCGGAGACGAGCGGTGGAGAAAATACCTGCACTTGCACGATCTGTTCGTTTCATCGCACCGTTTTTGGTGCCTTGGTTGTATTAGCGCGTATTCTACGGCTCGGCCACCAATCCCCGCCGAACACGGCACGAAGGGTGGCTTTTTGGTGTGAAGTCGCCATTTTCGGGCAGACTGAAGGGGAATGAGTTAGCTTTTGGCCCTGCTTAGCAAAATCTATGGGCTGATTCTGGCTCAGGAAGTCGTCCAAGCGTGTGATAGAGTGCCATTTCCATGGCATGGTAGGTACGGAATCCGTAGGATCGTCTGGTCACCACTCGTATTTTGTTGTTAAGGCCCTCGACGGCGCCGGTGGAGACCTCTCCTTTGGCGCGAAACCAGTTCAACAATAACTCCTCATGAGCTCGCAGCATCCGGGCGACTTTCTTCATCGGCTCCAGGCGACTGCGCATCGCTCGCTCACACCAGTAGTCGAGAAAAGCTCCCGCCCAGATCACCGACTTGTATGTCCAGAAGTGGGCAAAGACTTCCTTCAACTCCCAGGCGCGGCCGGTCGACAGTTTGCTGACCAGCAGAGCATTGAGCTTCTGCCGGGCCCGTCCGCGTACTCGACTGCCGCGACGCAACAGGGACCAGCGCATATGCTTGAGCTTCCCCGCCTTCCGCTGCTTACTCGCCGCGCGCAGACGCGTGCCTTCGGCCCGCCGGACCTGATCCACGGCTTGGTTCAAGTGCATGGTGATGTGGAAACGATCCAGTACGTGCAAGGCTTGTCCCGCTTCCGCCGCCAGCACGTTCAGGTATGGCTTCCACATGTCGCTGCAGACAAAGCGTATCCCTTTCACCACCTCTGGACCTAGCGCCTTGAGCCCACGCCGTAGCGTCCTCTCTGACCGGCCTTTGCCTACCCATAGCAGACGTCGGCAATGCTCGTCGATCTGGTAGATTACCGTCAGGAAGTTGGCGGCCCGCAAACCTCGGCCCCAATGAATCTCATCCACCCCGAGGGACTCCACCTGCTGCAATTTCCGCTCGCTCAGGCCCCACTCTACAAACCATTGGACCGAGCGATACACCGACTCCCAACTCGTTCCAAACACCCGTGCCGTCTCCCGCCAGCTCAGCCGTCGGGCCCAGCGGGCTAGGAATCCCATCATGGCGCAGGTGATCGGTCGCTTGCCGTCGCTCCACGGCATGTGCTCTACCACCACTCCATGTGTGTCACACCTTACCCGGCGCGGGGCGTAGAGAAAGTACGTCGCTATTCCCCACAACGGTACAAATTGCCAGCGCCGCACCGGCAAGCGGTCATAACCTGGGGCCGGCCGTTGGCACTGCGAGCAGCGTCCTCGCATCCCGTCGTGCGGCTGCAACTGAATCTCGATCTTCGCCTGGCCGCCGCACTCCAACAGGCGCACCTCGTGGTAGACAAACCCCACGAAGCGTTGCACCCGATTCAAGATAGTCTTAACCTGTAATTGAATAGCTGATCTCCCGGCTCATCAGTCGATGTTGGCAAACACAGACTAAACGAGTACCGCCGGAGTTCAGCTATTCTCTTTCCCACAAAATTGATATCGGAAACCTTAACCCGCCGTGGCCGGGGCGGTGGGAAAAGTCCTATAGAAGGGGATGTCAAGAGGCATACTCTTCCCTCGACTGGAGGCGGTAGAATTTCTCGCCCATCCAGCCCCCGTCGGGGTTGCCTGAGCACTGTGTTAAGCACTTCGTCTGGTCCGCTTTTTGGCGGCGAGGCCAGAGCGGATAATCCGCATTGCGGGTGTTTCATGACGATGGTGTCGACGCCATTCGGCTCCTGAAACTTGCAAGCAGGTCAGGTCGGCAAAGCGCCAACCATGGTCCTATCGGAGACTCGAGGCCTATAGCTTTCTTGGGTTATCCGGAAGGGCATAGGGTGGGAACTGAGACTGGGTGCCGAGGCACAGGAAGGCCTACTTTTCCCCTGGATACTCTCTTCCGAACCCGAGCGTCGCAGAACCGACGGGCCACCACTGACATGAAACTCTGGGATGACCTGGGCCCTGCTCAGACGCTCAAGCTGTCTGCCGGTTTCAGATGTCTTATGTCGAAGCGCTCTCCTCTCTTCCAAACTCTCAACGTGATGGCCGCGATTTTGCGGGCTAAGGTGAGACGAGCCATCTCCGGCTTCATCCCTTTATCCAGCAAACCAGCATAGAAATCGTGGAACGGTCCGGGATTACCGCTGGCCCAGATTGCCGCGCCTTTGAAGGCATTTTTTAGATCACGATTGTGGTTACGGTTGAGGCCACGAATCTGTACCGGTTTCTTGCAACGTTGCAGCCGTCCTTGTACGTAGCAGTATTCCGCACTATCGTGGGTCTGGATCCCCAGACCGCTGTAGGTCCACAGTTGTCGCTTCGTCCGGAAACGATGCGGGGTCTGAATCAGGGCGACCATTAGAGCGGCTCGAATGGGGCCGAGCGAAGGAATCTCGCGCAGCAACTTGGTGGCGCAATGTTTGCGGCTCTCCTGGAGAAGATCTCGTCGTATCTCCTGATGCAAGACTCGCAAAACGTCTAGTTCTTGATAAAAGAATTCGGCCCGACGGCGCACGCCAGCTTCGCTAATCTTGTCCAACCATCCCGCACGGTGCCGCGGAGAGTAGACCGACGTGCCGGCGCAGGGAATGGCCCAGCTGCGATATAGCGCTTTGAGTC
>JBPYDQ010000954.1:0-2433 GCA_051986135.1 Terriglobales bacterium
CGAGATCAGGAGGCCCGAGGAAATACCCGCGGCGGGCCAGAAGATGACCGTCTCGGGCGTGATCAAAAAACTGTTGCTTAGCTGTGCCGCCAGGAAATAGACCACGCCGACCGCGGCAGCGATCCCGATACCTCGTACCCATGCCCAAGCAGCTACCCCATCGCGTTTTTTGAATGCGCTCGCGCGCATCTGACGTGCCCTCCAGTCGTCATACATGTTCAAGAAATTTGATAGGAGAGTACGGCCAAGCAGGCGTTGTCTAGCTAGAATCAAATTTATCATACTGCATAGCGAGTGGGCGCGCTACTGTCTTTAGCCTTATCGGGCTACCAACTCAAAATCACCAAAACGACTGCGGAAGGGGAGCCCCCAACAATTACGCAGAAATGTCCACGCCCGACCTCGAAAGCCCCAACTCCAATCGTGCAAAGACTCGCGTGGTGTTCAACTGCCCGATTTTCGATGCGCCGATCGACGGGAATTTTCTTGCGCCTCACGCGGGTCTTCAGTGATGCCGACGATTCAAACTGAAAAATTGAGCTGGGTCCTGGTAGACGCAACCGGCTTGACGATCCCAACCGAGCGTTGGTGGGGTCATGTGCGTCGCTTGATTTCGTTGGCGTAAACTTTTCATAAATACCGCGTAAAATTCTCATAACAAACTCCATCATTGACCGAATGTTCTGAGGCAGCAGATGATTTTGGTTCAGGCGTTTGTTTGCGTGTCAGGAACAGCATCTGGCTCGGATCGTCAGCGACCCAAGCGCTGCATCATCGTACCGCATTCCGCTTCACGAAATCGAGGATGCGTCCCAGAGCCTGATGAGCTGGTTCGAGACCGGCGAAGTTGTATCTGAGTAGTTCCGGGTGACCTTGAAGGAGATCGGCTAGCTCGCTGACGCCAGTGATTATTCCACACATCGCGTGAGCAGCGTGATGCCAGGGCTCGACGAACTCCGTCGCGGTGGGCGGATTGCGGAGATCGTTTGTGATGGCTGTTCCAGGCATTGCAGCCTTAGAGATCCCGCTTGTCTCTCTGATCTCTATCCCGAACAAGAAAAATTTCTATCTTTTAGCTCGTCGCGGCCGCTTTTAGGTCGACTTCGGCACGCTGTAGTCGCCAGATTTGGCGCATCGGCTTGATCGGCGGCCCCCTGCCACAGCCGATTAAGCTCCTCACATTGTTCGACCATTTTGCGCCGCTGTCTGGCAAGGTCACGATAGGTAGGCTGCGTACGAGGTCGATTGCCAGTGCCGCAGCTCGCCTACATTCCGCAGCCCTTCGTAGGCACGCTCCAGCCTGTTCGCTCATGCCATTCAAATGACGAACTGCTATAGCCATCGCTCTGACCCCTTCGTCGCAGGGGCGGCTTAGCAGCTTTTAGAGGGGCGGGGGTCTGGAAAGGATTGAAATGCGCGGCACCGCCGCAATCAGCGAATTAAGGGATTCCACGTAATAGCTCCGCACGGTCGGATTAGTCATTGCACTCTCCTGCACCGCCTTTCCAGTTGTGGATGTTGAAAAGTTATCCCCGCAGCTTTTGCTCTGTCAAGGTCACCATAGCCACGGAATCCGCCAGTTTCCCTTCTGCCGTTCGCGGTCGAAAGGGACTACTCTTTCCTGATGAGCCGGGATTTGATTCGGCGGGCGGCAGATATTGCTGACAAAGGCCGGTTTTGCCGTGGATCGCTTTTAGGCATTCCTCGAAGGTCGCGAACCCGCAATTGACGGGGCCACCGCTGAAATAAGCGCACCACTGAGCGCTTTGCTCCTGCGCGGCGATACTTAGCATCTTCCCAACAATGGGAATGGTGGTCGCAATTACCCACGTCCTCCCCATGGCAGTCTCCGGCGCATAAGTGCGCCTCGATTTCTGCTGATCCGTTCGCCCATGTTAGGGGCGCTGACCCATGCGTGGATCGTAATGCAGCCCGGCAGAAATAACGAACCAGCGAGCGCCGTGGTCAGCAGCGATGCTGTAATCTGCGGCGGCCTGGCATTTTGCACTACGCCTCATCGGCAGCTGTGTCATCGATTTCGCAGAGTGGCCCGGTTACCCTCCGATAGCGGTCCTGTCGCTCAATCCGGGAATCTACGCGATGTGCCAAACGCTTCACTCCGCACTGATTAAGAAAAACAGCAACCTTTCTCGCGAGATGACGCTTCGCTCAGCCTAAGACTGTCAGCCGTCGTGGGTCGCATAATCGACAGGTTAGCACACCCTCGTTGTTGATCTCGATCTGGAATGTTTCGGACAAGCCCGCCTTTCCAGACGACGTTAGTTGGAGTGCACGGCTGTCCGGCTCGCATTTGAGCCATCCGAGCTCCAATAGACGGTCCAGAATCCGAGCTCCGACGAGTCCCTTGAGGTGATAACGACGCTCGCTCCAGTCGAGACAAGGCTGGCAGAAAATTCGCCGAGTCCGCGGCCT
>JBPYDQ010000955.1:0-12702 GCA_051986135.1 Terriglobales bacterium
CGGGTGACCTTTCCGGGCCAGCATCGAAAAGCAGGCCTGCGATTTCAATGCCATCTGCATCTGCCGTGGTCATGGCGGCCGTGCCGTGAACCGGCCGCAATGTGGCAAATCCCAGGCCCAGCACTACCGTTTCGGGTCGCGTTACACGAATGGCTTCAGTCAGGTCGTAGATCCCGGGTGTCAACAGCAGGTACTTACCTTCCGCCAGCCGGGAATTGATGCTGGAGGCAGTGTCAACGCCGGCGTGGGCGATGTAAAACTGATCAATTGGAATCGATCGGCCCGGCGTTGACCCACCATGCCAGGTGATGCCCACGCTGTTTGTCCGGAGCGCGGGGACGCAGACACTCCAGTTCCCGTTTCCAGCAACTTCCAGAAATGGTTTCTCGCGTACAAGTGGAGTGTGATCCACTTTAGTGTAGGGCGGTTCTGGCCAGTCGCCTCCCGGTGGATGTGTGATGCCGACGAAGACCATGTTCCAGTTTGCGCCGGTCCAGCCTGCCCATTCACTGTTACGCGCAATCCACTGCTGCTGAGATCCGGAATCGGTGTTACCGTTGACGAGTGTGTCCGACATCCATCCACCGCTGGCCCAGCCGTGATGCTGGTGCAGAACCAGATTGCCACGAACGTGCATACGCCGGAACGGCACGGCTTGAGAAACGGCCCACTGCATAGTGCCTCCGGTTGGCGTTACGGAAAAGCCCTCGGCGGCGCGCCAGAATGTCGTCGTAGCATTGTTGTTGTCGTGACTGGCATCGGCATGCACGTTGCCGCTGATTTGAACGGCATCCGGCGATACGCCCAGCCCCAGGACTTGGGTATAGAACCCGACCGGCACATCCAGGTGGTATTCTCCCGGCAAGAACAGTAGAGCATAGCGCGCGGGGCCGAATTCGTTTCTACGCTCGACAGCGTAAATCCTGTCGATCTGCTCCTGCATGACCGCCTGCGGCATTGCGGGATCGAAGATCCGCACGTTGGGCCCGAAATCCGGCTTCCTGTCTGGCTTGATATCCGAAACCGCCAATATCACGCAGCCTGCTACCACCACCAGTGTCCATATAAGTCCTGCGGCAATGTCACAATTGTCGCGGTGATACCGGAAAACCCGCCTGGAAATCTCCATCTTCTCATCCTCATCCAAAATTTCCTGATTCGAAAATGGCAAATCCTACTCCCTATTCTCTGATTTCCTAAGTTCCTTGAAGGGACTTCGCCCTCGCAAAGCGAAAGGTTTTCGAACCGACATTGTTATGATGAAGTCAATACACTCGACACGCCTCTTCCCGTCGCGTTCACACTCCCGGGCGCCTTGCGCCGCCACTGTTGCGCGGAACGCTGTTCACCGTGACGCGATAGTTCTCCTGGATCTCCCAGACGTTTACTCTTTCCCAGTAACAGTAACCATCTAGTTAATATATTGTTTGTGTCTTCGTATTCGCGGCAGCTCGTGTCTATGCGGTCGCACGTGATCGGCGCACGCCGGAGTGTAACCCGATCGGCCTGCGAAAGCCATATGCTCCCAGCTGTTAACAGGGGGTGATAGCTGTTACAGGCCGGAAAATGCGGGTACCCCAGACCAAATCACCAAATCAGACGGGCACGCTCGCCGCTAGGTGAGGTGCCGGCAACGCGTGGGCTGACGCTTAAAGAAAAACCGATGCCGTCGCCATCGAAGCCTTGAGGCCATCCTTCTTAAGGTCGAATACACGGTTCACGTCCCCAAAGCCAGATGGCTGATTGGAAGTCCACCCAGGATGCCGACTCACAGTTTGTAGGTCCATTCAACATTCCAATTTGTGCCCAGCGGAGGACCAAAAGCTTGCTGCCGGTTCCATGCCTTCGCTGGCAATCGAATTCACTACGAAGAGTTGGAGCATTAATAGAGGCATTCTGTCGATCGGGAATCACAAGCGGGGTGCCTGCCTTTTTGGAGATTTACCGTTCCCTAAAGCGTCGGTTCGCCACATACGGTGAAACTAAAATTCTCCTACGTTAATAGAGTCAGCCATAATGGGGCGATTCCTGATGCGGGCTTGACAGAAGGTCAAGCGCTAGGCGGCAATCGGGCGACAAGGTCACGTCGAAACTGTGGCAAAATCAATAACAATGAAACCCCACAAAGTTTTTTTTGGCCTTTCGTGGCTTTGAACAGTCTCACGTGGAATCCTAGAGCCTCGACATTTCGTATATATTCCGGGAGGATGCCCGATGCCCTATTCGCCCATACTGCTGGTTCACATCTGCGCCGGAAGCTCAGGCTTACTTTCCGGAACCGCTGCGATGTGTTTTCGCAAAGGTTCCAACCGTCATGTCCTTGCTGGGAAAATCTTTGTCGTATCCATGCTGACCATGGGCATCGGCGCCGTTTACTTGGCGATCATGAAGCATCAACCGAATAACATCGGCGGCGGGATTCTGACCGTATATCTGATCGCAACCGCATGGCTGACCGCGAGGCGCAGAGACGGGGAAACGAACCTTTTTGATTGGTTTGCGCTTCTTATTCCCTTTACGATCGGTATCCTTAGCTGGATGAATGGTCTTAGTGTGCTGCGCACCGGGGCGACATCACAAGACGGGGTGCCCGTGGGAATGACCTTTTTCATGGGGTCCGTGTGTCTCTTGGCTGCCGCGGGTGACGTTCGCATGCTCGTGGGCGGCGGGGTTCTTGGAACAAAACGCATCACGCGGCATCTCTGGCGTATGTGTTTTGGGCTGTTCATAGCAGCAGGCTCTTTTTTCCTGGGCCCCTCGAATCGCCCGCTCCGTTTGCTCTCAGCAATGGGCCTCGGACGACACCTCTCTCCAGTATTATTTAGCGCAAACCTCTATTTGATTCTTAGCGTACTCCCATTACTTATGTTGATTTTCTGGCTGGTGCGACTCCGCTTAATGAGTACATACAAGAGGGCCGGCACGCTCTTTGTCTACAAGTCCTGATGACGAGCAAACCACAGATCAGAATCACTCCTGTAGTTCCGTGTGGGCGATAATGGTTGAGAGCATTCCGGGAATGCCGGCGACCGAGACCTGAACACACAAGCCATATCGAACCTTCTGTGAATGCTCTGCAAAAAATAATGGTGGACCGACCAAAACGATGGCGCTTCCTATGGGGAGTCCGGTGATTGACGCAGGGAATCAAGCAGGTTGCACAGATCGGGGGGGAATTTGCTGAAGAATGAGGTAAAGGGTCGACGCGGGTGAAAGACGGAGCCATTTTCGCCGGTCTAGGTCGGAACCACAGCGCCACTGCAGAAACATCCAGAGAGAGCCCCCGTTGCCGAGGACGCAGTAAAGGCCTCTACAGCAGTTTCTAAATTGCGTTCATTGTTTTGCTGGTTTGCCTTTTCCTCGGAGATTTATCTCGCAATCTACTGAGGAGCCGGTTTGAGCGAGATGCGCTGTTGTACTTACTGCCAAAGATCGATTCCGCACTTCCCGCGGCCGGGAAAAACGCGGCCACGCTCTGGCCGCTTTTGTTCCTGTTCTGAAAACAGACTCTGCCGCTTCACCAATACTTGCTTTCTAGGTTGGATCATTTCAGAAGCTTGCCGCACCTGCCGCGCGGGATTGGGATATCGCTCACCCTGCGGCGAGACCAGTCCAACTAGCTATTGAGCTCCCTCAAATCGTGTGTCACCTCAAGCGTAAAGACGTTGAGTGTCGTTCGAATGCAAGCATGACGGCGAAGCGCCTTATACGTTGGTATCCACCTTGAGCTGAGGAAGCAATTGGAATAGGTAAGGCAAAATCATGCCAACCTAGTCCTGGCCCTTATCTCCCTGTGATGCCGGTCACGTGGGCGGGCAGAAGAGTTAAATAGTTTTTCATGAACGATTCTTAATTTGTAATGATTCCGGCCCCGGAATAACATTTCGCGGGCCCTCCCCCAAACGCCCAAAGAGGCTCACGCCATCAGTCCTGCCTCCGCAAATGGCGTGGGCCTTTTCAAAATTGGCGTGGCTCTGCTTTGGCTAGAATCTAGACGGTCAGGCAGGCGCAAACCCGGCCAAATATGCAATGGCGGCTGTCTGCGGAGAGCGTAGCCGCTCGATCGTCGTCTATCGGCAAAATCAGCGGCCCGCGGCTGCCAAGTGGGAGGTCACATGCGCCAGCAGAGGTATTCGCAGGTGGCCTTGCTCAGGCGGGTATACGGAGTGGCCATAGTGATCGCACTGACATTCCTGGGGACGCTGGAAGATGTGTATCGTTCTTGAAGAAGTCGGGATGTGGGTTGCGACCTAGGACTGCAACCGAGCAGGAGGAACTCGAGACAGTGGGATATATCAGCAGAGAAGGCGATATCCTTATTTGCCGACGCTGCTGGTGCAAGGAGCACAGCACATTCTACGACCGCTTGGGGAGGATTGCCATCGCAGCGCTGGGGGTTGAAGCAGGCTGGCCCTGGTGGAAAGAACAGAAAGAAACGAGCCATCATTTCCACTGCACGCAAGTTGGCCGTCTTACTCCGTCATTTATGGGTGAGCGAAGGTGTTTACGAACCTTTGCGGAACAGCAGCCATTTGGCAAAAGTGGCAGCAGCGTAAGTAAAAAATCTCGCAGAAAAGAACGACCAGCGCGAAGCCGCCGAGTTCCGGTGACTACATCAAAGGCCTGGCCCCAACTTCTATGTTCATCATAGCCTAGGTCGATTTGCAGGTGGCAGCACCGGCTGAAACCAGAACACTCAACTTGCACCGAGAAAAAAGCTCATCGAAGAATGCGAATGGAAGGGTGGCGGCAGCGGTGCTGACTCGGCGGGACGAGAAAAGCATAACCAACAGGAAAAAACAACGAAACCCACTTGACTCCGACCAGCATTCTCATGGAAGACGATAGCCCGCGTTTACCAGTTGGGAACTTGTGATGTAGGGATATTAGGCCAGTCATAAAAAAAACTCCGCGAGTTGGGGACGCGGGAAGGAGAGCACTAGCTCTTGACAATGTAGCGAGCAGGTCCGCTATTGTTGTTTCAACTTAGAACCGGCGAATATCCTCATGAGATTCATTATCATCTGCTCAATTCTGTCCGCGCTGGTCCTGCCAATACCTTGTTCCGCGCAACATCAGAATTCGGATCTCACGAGTCGAATAGATCAAGTTATGCAGGCCCGCTCTGCCGCCGGCGAATTCAACGGATCGGTTCTGGTAGCTCGTCGTGGACACGTCATTTACGAGCGGGGATTCGGACTTGCGAACCTGGAATGGAACGTCCGCAATGATGTGAACACGAAGTTTGAGATCGGTTCGATGACAAAGCAATTCACAGCTTTACTTGTTCTGCAGTTGGTGAACCAGGACAAAATCCGACTGGAGGGGCATCTTTCGGACTACCTGCCTTACTATCGCAAGGAAACGGGAACCCGGGTAACGATCAGTGAGTTGCTGTCTCACACTTCAGGTATCCCCAGCTTTACGGATTCTCCAGGGTTTTTGAATGGCCCGGCGAGCAGGGTCCATCACACGGTAAGGGAGTTTGTTCAAGAATTCTGTAGCGGGGACCTGCGGTTTGAGCCGGGAACCAAGTTCGAGTACAGCAACTCGGGTTATTTTCTGCTGGGTGCAGTACTCGAACAGATCTCTGGTGTTTCTTACGAGCAACTGCTCCAAGACCGCATCTTTCGACCCCTGGGAATGAAGGATTCCGGCTATACGCATTCGGAGACTGTCATTGCCAACCGTGCCGCTGGCTATGAGCATTCTCCATCGGGCCTGCAAAATGCACGTTATTACGACATGTCCGTTCCGTTTGCTGCAGGCGCACTGTATTCGACAGTCGAAGATCTCAACCTGTGGGATCAGGCGCTTAACGGCGAGCGCTTGTTGCCCGCACAATTGCGCGATTTGCTCTTCAAACCCAACCTGGAGAATTATGGGTACGGTTGGGTGATGCTGGTACCCCCAGCGGGCTCGCCTTACGCGGGGGAATCGATTCCGATGCATGGTGGCGCAATTTTTGGGTTCCAATCGCTGATCCAGCGTATCATTCAGCACCACGAACTGATTGTTCTGTTGGACAACAATGACAGCCCGAAACTCTTGGAGATTGCGCTTGAGGTCAGGCGACTGTTAGCCAGCAATCAGTGATTGCAGCGTCGCTGTCAGTTGTTGAAAAGAGGCATATCGCCAACACGATCAGGGAGGGTACAGACCGCAGTGGAACTCACAAAACACGATCGCTGACAGCCACACCATGATTACCGCGACTGTGGAATGTGCTGTAGGGTGGGGATTGTGGCTAAGAAATTGTAGAGAGGTTAGCACCGCCGTCCTCTCTGCATTTTTCAGTTTCATCAATCATGGAAATAATATAATTGTTCCTTCATTCCTACTCCTTGTGTTCATTAACGTTCCAGACATGATCATTGTGTACTTGCTCCATCCAGAGACACGGCGCGTTGGGCCCGGTTGGGCCACGGGCGAATCTTTGATCGGCCGTGTTGTCGTCTGCGGTTGGACGTTACCTGCTTGAAAAGCGAGACCTCTCGCGATGTGGACCTCGAATTCCTGCGTTTGAGATTGTTTTGCCTCTGGAAAGGGTACAAGTCTCGGCCATCACCAATTATGTCTTGTGCGACGCCAGGACAGTTCTGCGATGTCGAACTTTTCAGCGTCAGGCAAAGGTTTTTTCCGCCCACATAACCAGTTGGATCCGAAGTCTGAACCACTCGCTTGGTGGTCAGCGATACGCTGACGCTTGGATGCTGTACAGCTCCGAGTACTGACCCTTTTTGGCGATCAACTCTTCGTGCGTGCCGAGCTCCACGAGGCGCGCCCCATCGAGTACAACGATGAGATCGGCCATGCGGACCGTCGAGAAACGATGGGACACAAGGACTGTTATGCGGCCTGCGGTCTTTCCGTTGACGCCTCGCGCCGCCGCGGCGTACCTCTCGAACAACGCATGCTCTGTTTCAGCGTCCAGTGCGGCGGTCGGTTCGTCGAGTACGAGCAGCAACGGCGCATCACGCATGAAGCCGCGCGCCAACGCGAGTTTTTGCCACTGGCCAAACGATAGTTCGACCCCGCAGGGCCAGGACGGACCGAGCTGGGTATCGAGCCCGGAAGTGAGTCGTGCGACGACGTCGCCGGCACCTGCGCGGTCCACAGCCACGACCACCGCCTGTTTGTCCTCGAGCCGCGGGACATCACCCAAACCAACCGTCTCTTTGGCGCGAAATTCGAAGCGAAAAAAATCCTGGAATGCCCCCGCGATACGAGATCGCCACTCGCCGGCAGGAAGGCGTGACAGCGGCGTATTGTCCACCAAAATCGAACCTGAGGACGGCTCGTACATCTTGGCGAGCAGCTTGACTAAAGTCGTCTTGCCAGCGCCATTCTCACCGACGATAGCGACGACCGCACCCATGGGCAGCGTTAGCGACACATCATCCAGCGCCAACCTAGACGTACCAGGATACGCGAACGACACATGGTTAAATTCGATGCCAGTTCGCAACGCGCTGGGGACCGACCGATCACCCCCTACAGCAACGGAAACGGCGTAGTCCTCAAGCCAAGCAAGCCGCCGCGACCCATCCATCCAGAATCCACGCAAAAATCCAATTTCGCCGACGGTCGCGCCGATATAGGAGGAGAGGCGCGCTCCCGCAGCGAGCACCAACAGCACAGCACTCGCCCGAGCGCGAAGTCCAGACGACACGAATACAACAGCACCAACGTACGCAATGCCGAAGATGGCCCAGGCCAGCGCGTGCCACAACGCTGAGCCTTGCCGAGCCGCCGCCACGGGGCCATACCAGCGCTCCCACGCGGCTCGGCGTTCGGTCACAAGCCGCTCGCTGATGCCTGTGACCCGTACTTCCTTACCCGGCGGCGCAGTTGTGGCAACGAGGAACAGATGACGCGCCAGCCGA
Source organism: Terriglobales bacterium (assembly GCA_051986135.1). Taxonomy (GTDB): domain Bacteria; phylum Acidobacteriota; class Terriglobia; order Terriglobales; family Acidobacteriaceae; genus Gp1-AA122. Next base: position 7,887 of record JBPYDQ010000955.1, read on the forward strand.
TTAGCTTGGGCTCCGCGTTCCTGTGCCGATCTCTCGACTTCCGGCCGCCATGTCGAAGTCAACACGGTCGGGACCGCGAACACTGCAAGCAACAATAGCGCCGGGTGAATAGACGTCAGGAGCGCCATCGTCACTGCTAGCCGCAGAATCCAACCGAGCGTGGAAAACAACGACATATACATATGGTCGAGCACGAACACCTGATTGCGCAGCATCGACAAGCGGTCGAGATACTCCGGGCGTTCCTGATGCACGATGGTCACGATGGATGCCTGAAGCCGCGCGACATGCGATTCGAGGGCGATCGTCACTTTGTCCCGGAAGCGGCGCTGCAGACGCGTACTGACGGTGCGCAGAAGCCAGGTCGCGGCAGCCGATACGCCGAGGCCAACAGCCGCCCCTTTCACCAGGCCGGAACGGTATTCGAGAACGCCCTTGCCGAGCAACATCAGCCAGAGCGCGAGGAGTGCATCGGGCAACGCGGCGAGTTGCGACAACACAAACGCAGCAAGCATTAAGCTGGGCTCATGACGATACCCCAGCTTGCACAGTCGCCACATCGACGAAAGGGCCGGAGGCAGCGCATCGATCTTGTGGTCCCGTTCAGGAGAGGACATCATAGGTGGCACCCAACTCTTCGTCCGGGATGTGGAAACGCTGTGCCTGCAAATCGAACATTCTCCGATAGCGCCCACCGAGCATCATCAGCTCGTCGTGGGTGCCAAGCTCGACAACGTGGCCGTGTTCGAGTACGCAGATACGATCCGCGTGGCGGACCGTCGAGAAACGGTGCGAGATCAAGATGGTTGTGCAGTGCCGCGTGGAGGTAAGCAGGCGATCGAAGATTTCTGCTTCGCCGCGCACGTCGAGCTGGGCGGTTGGCTCATCGAGCAATACGACGCCTGCGCCCATTTTGACGGCCGCCAGCGCCCGGGCCAGTGCGATGCGCTGCCATTGTCCGCCCGACAGATCGGTGCCGCCGGTGTATCCGCGGGCAAGTACTGTGCCCAATTCAGCCAGATTCGCTGCACCCGCCGACTCGAGCGCGGCACGCACAACATCATCCGGTGCACCCGCTGGCGCAACGTTGTCACGCAGCGGCAGTTCAAAACGGATGAAATCCTGGAACACGGCGGCGACTCGGGAACGCCACGATGCGAGATCGAACTCACGAATGTCCACCCCGTCAATTTCGATTGCGCCAGACTGCGGGTCGTACAGCCGGCACAGCAGCTTTGCCATCGTCGTCTTGCCGGCGCCGTTCTGCCCGACGATGGCGAGCGATGATCCGGCCGGAATCGTGAGATCGAAATGCTCCAATACGAACACGCCCCCAGGGTATGCGAAAGTGACATCGCGAAGGCGAATCTCATGCGCAGGCACTTTGCTCGCAGAGCGTCCGCCAGAACTCAGTGCACCGGCGGGACGCATCGCAGGTTCGAGCCGAAGCACTGCGGCAACAGGGGCGGCTGCTCCGTCGACCGCCCAACTGAATCCGCCGAACGCAATCATCGAAACGCCGATACCGCTTTGCACATAGATGACGACTTCCCCGAGACTGATGCGGCCATTGGCAGCGGAGCTTGCCAATAGCCAAAAAACCAAGACATTCGCTGAAACGACCAGTAATATGCTCCAGATGAGGGGACGTTCCCGTAAACGCGTGGCTGCATACTGAAGCTCGTGCAGGCGAGTGCGCTTGGTGATGAAGCGGTCAATCGTCCAGCCGACAAGCCCAAAGAGACGGAGCTCCTTGCTCGCCGGCGGGTCCACCGCCAGCCGGTAAGCGTAGTCCGCATCGCGCTGTGCTCCTCGCACTTCGTCGGTATTGCGGTCCCACCAAATTGCGCTCTCCCTCAGGAGCCAATGCGTAGCGAGCCATGCGCCGGCGAGCACGATCGGAGCCCACCACGCGTATCTAGCGAGGATCACGGCACACGCCAAGCCGCCGACCATCTCGACCATCCCGCTGGCGATGAAATCCATGGAGATTGAAAGGGGAGGGCCGGTCATCCCCAAGTCGAAGTCGCGCGCGATGGTCAGATCCGTCGTCAGCTTCGGATCCTCGAGATGCCCCATACCCGGCGGACGCACGCATGCCTCAGTGAGCCGATCGTAGAGCCAGGCAGCTGCGTGGTCGCCCAGGTTCGAGCTGATCGCCTGATGGACTGGGCTAAGCACCTGAAGTAGCACGAAGGTCGCCCCCGCAAATGCAAGGGGGGCGGCGAGAGATTGTCCGTGCTGCACGGCACCGACGAGCAAACCCATCGCGATCGCGAACACTGCCGGCAGAGTCCCTCTTAACAAAAGAACTGCCCACCAAACCGCGGCAAGGGCAGGATCCGCCTTCGGGAGTACCGCGAAGAACTTCCATTCTTTGCGCTCGGTTAGTCTTTGGAGCATGACACCAATTCTGCCACAGAGTCGGGCGCACACACGCTTCGGCAAGAGTTGCCGAATGCCCGACGGGCTGAGAGAAGAAGAATTTGTTGGGGTCTTTGTCTCAACCATGGGACTGTAAACTCGCAATTGCCACTAAGGTCTTCATCGCTGTTTGGGCACTGTACGGTAGATGTCGGTCAGTGCTTTCAAACGGAAATTTAGGAGTCCGGGAGAAATATCATCTACTGACGACGGATGCCATGCGCATGCGCACACAGTAGGCTGTACGTATACACGGTCCAAATCCGCTGGAGGCCCAGCTGGCAAGGGCCTTCGATGCATCCTATTCGCGGCTGCTGTAAAGGTAACCCGCACAATTTCAAGCACCTTGATCTTTGCGGTACGCAAGCGAGGTAACTGCCCGATTGGCAACGAAGGCATGGCCGATAATCTAACACGCGGCTGCGAAAGTCGCTTGACTCACGCTCACCGGGCTAGACCAGCAGCCGCGGGCGTCGATTTGAGATCATTTAATTCCCTGATGAGTTCATGCCAATCCTTCGAGTTCCGCTTGGTTGCAAAAGGCTTTTTGAGATCCGCGTAATAGGAGAGAAGGTCGCTGCGCAAAGCATCCGAGACAGGTTTGCCGCTCGTTTCCTTGAGCAACTTGGCGTACGTTTCGTCGGCAAGTCCGTATGTAGCTGCTTCGGTGACTACGCCGGTGTCAAGGTTATCGTTGGCCAATTGGAGCTTGTGCTCCTGTTGGGCAAGGAGAAGCGCCCGATAGTGGTCCAAGGTTGCATTGAAGCTGTTCATATACAACTGTTCTACCGCAGGTGTGGGTGGATGAAACGCGAGGCCGCTGAATGGTCCAACTTTTGGTACGATGCGCAAGAAGAATGCTTTGAGGCGAGCGAAGAAGCCCGGCTTTTCATAGATGTTGCCCCACTCCTTGCGGTACTCAGAACGCGAAATGTTGTAAACGAATTTCGTCTTGGTCTCGCTGGGGTGGCTGTTCTGAATTTCATCCTTTTTGAGATGCCATGCCACTTTGGTCATGCGTGGAATAACGGTAGAAACCGCGTGGCGATAGCTGCCAATGGCCACATCGACCTGGAAAAAGACGCTGGAGATGTCGAGCGAGTAAGTTCTCAAGAACGCTCTTTCGAGTACTGATTTCGAAACCTCAAAACCAACGAAGTCATGATAGGCCTTGGGCGCGTAGTTTCCTTCGGCAACTTGGTCCACATCGAAGCCGTACTCCACTTTCATATGTGCTGACGGTTTTTCCTCATAGGTGACGACCTGACCATATTTCTTTGCCAAACCCGGATACAGGATTGCAACCGCTCGGTTGGTGGCAAGCTGGTGGCCTGAGGTGTCAGCAGCATAGTGCGACAGAGCACCTAGCGCGAATGCATATTCATTTAGGTTTCTCGATTCCTCGATCAAAGCTAGAACAAAATCACCGCTTCGGACGTAGTGCGTGAGATCGCTGAAGAACCGATTGCCGAAAGGGTAGTAGCCCAGATCCTGGATGATTGCGCCACCATAGGCATAGGCATGTGCTTCGAGCAGTTCCTTCGGAGTCGCGAAAGGGAATCGGCTCAAGAGTAAGGGCTCAATGCCGTCTTTCCATGCAGCATCGATAATGGCTTCGTGTGTAAGCACGGAATACCCTGCGGAATCCGGGGCACATAATATTCCCAAGAGAAGTCCGAAAACGATCGGCCCGGACAGTGGGAACAACGCGGCTCGACTCTGCGCCAGCATTTACCTCGGGTCTAGGTTGCGGCGCAGCCGATTGGATTGTTGCAAGGCCTGGCCATTACGCGCCCTGAACAGGAAACCGTTGGTGCAATTTCCGATGAATGTTTCGAGCTTTGCTGACAATTGAAATGGCTGATCTACTTCCCCAATACCGGCTATGCTTTTAAGAGATTGGATTCTGCCCTCCCAGATGTTCTGTCGGAGTTTTTGCTTCTACACCTTGCCACTGAATCACTACTTCACTCGTTCTTGTCCTGGACAGGGGTCCATGTTTTGTCTGGGTTGAAACGCTCCATTTTCCTGAATTCTTCGAGGGATGTCGGCCCGAGATCTTTTTGGTAGACAACGCCGTCGTGGCTGACCATGAAAGTCTTCACTCCCGTAACACGGTATTCTGCTGGCGCAGCCACCAGAGCGAAGCCCCCGATCATCACGCCATTTACAACGAAGTCCATTTCGCCGAACGCCGCGGCTGGACCCTGGCCTTTCAAAATCTTGAAGAAATAGCCATGGTACGGATCCGCACCGCTGGTGTAGCCCTGGGCAATCGCGCGTGCAGTCTCCTCGCCAATGGGACCGCCCCAGGTGCCGTCCGGGTTTTGCCACACCAGGCCATCCTGTTTGCCGGGAGTACTCATAATGCGCTGGGCGTATTGGTTCACCT
>JBPYDQ010000956.1:0-23806 GCA_051986135.1 Terriglobales bacterium
GCCCCAAGCCGGGGGCAGCCCCAGGCAGAGGGCGGTAACCAATGCCATACCGGCGAAAATTGTTTTCGTCTTCATAGTCACTTCCTGATTGCCGAGATTCCGGACATCACGGCAGAATAGAACCAGCGACAGCGCCGACAACCCCATCTTACGGGTTCGGGCGGCTCTACGTTGTCGGCCGGACCGAGACCCCAAAGGTAAGAAGCGCGCTTTCAAGAGCCTGCTACAACCGAGTGGACCCAGGACGGTCTTCTCCAGCCGATCGGTGAGACGGCCGTCCCGATGGTCAGTTATTGTCCGTAGACGAAATGTCCACGGCGGTTCTGCTGCCAGCACTGCTCATTCGACTCGGTGCAGAACGGCTTCTCCTTGCCGTAGCTGATGGTCTTGATCCGGCTGCCATTGACGCCGGCCTGCACCAGGGCGTTCTTCACGGCATTGGCGCGATTGTCTCCCAGGGCGAGGTTGTATTCGGTCGAGCCGCGTTCATCGCAGTGTCCCTCAATCGTAAAGTTGATATTGGGATGCTGGGCGAGGAACTGGGCATTAGCCTGAATGGCTGTCTGCTGATCCGGCCGAATGTCGTATTTGTCGTAATCGAAGAAGACATCCTTCACGTTCTGTGAAAACAGCTCCTGATCGGTAACTGTCGGCTGCGGAGGCGGTGGTGGCGGCTGGTTAACCGTGACCCGCGCCGTCGCTTCCTGGGTTCCTCCCGCACCTTTGGCCGTCAGGTGGTAAGTGGTGGAATCGGCCGGCGTGACTTGTTGCGAGCCATTAGGCTGAACGGCGCCAATACCGTCAATGGAGACATCGGTGGCATTCGTGGTTTGCCAAGTCAGAGTGCTGGACTGGCCTTTGTCAATGGTATTCGGGTTGGCGCTCAGCGAAGCCGTTGGCGCTGGCGGCGGGGGTGGCGGAGGCGGCGGTGGAGGCGCTACCTTCTTTTTGCAAGCGCCGAGCGTCATGATGGCGCCCAACGCGACGACTACCATGATCCACTTCATTGTTGCTTGCTTCACTTTTCCTCCCTGCGACTATGCGCGCCCGGGACAGCGGCTCGCGGTTATGACTATTTCCAGCTCCAGTTGGGCTGGGTATTAGTGCCGGTTGTTGTCAGCTGTGTCTGTTTGGTTCCGTCGGCCAGCATAGTCCACAACTGCAAGCCTCCGGAACGATTCGATTGAAAGACGATGTGCCGGGAATCGGGAGACCAGGATGGAAAATCGTTACGTCCGCCATCGTGGGTGAGTTGCACCCATTGTTTGCTAACCACGTCCATCAGGTAGATATCGCTCGAACCAGGCTCCCCGGGTCCGTACTTTCGGATCCAGGCGAAAGCCAGGAATTGTCCGTTCGGCGACCATGCCGGGGAGACAGCGTATCCCTGGTCGGTCACGCGCTGCACGTTGGTACCGTCACTCTCCATGGTTTATATCTGCGGCAACCCGGTGCGGCCGCTAACGAACGCGATCTGCGCTCCGGTCTTGGGATTCCATACCGGGGAGACATCGGGTCCGGGCGTCTGGGTGAGTCTTCTCGGTTCGGAACCGGCGGAAGCGTCGACGATGTAGATATCGGGGTCGCCGTTCCGGGACGAGGAGAAGGCCAGCTTCAGGCCGTCGGGCGACCAGGCTGGGGAGAGATTGGTGCCGGAATAGTGCTGAAACTGCACCAGCCGATTCAAATCCATCGAATACATCTTGATGTCCCAGCCGGTCTTGCTCAATGAGCTGAAAGCAATGCGAGATCCATCGGGAGAAATTCTGGGGGAAAGCGAAGTCGTACCCAAGTGCGTAATCTGGTGCTGGTTGTTGGCGTCATAATCCATGCTCCAGATTTCCTTATGCCCGCTACGGGTGCTGACGAAAAAAATCTTGGTTTCGGCAATGCCCTGAACGCCGCCACCGAGACGATAAATAATTTCGTCGGCGAATTTATGGGCAATCAGGCGGGCGGCATCGTTGGTTGCACTGTCCTGGTACTGCTTGCCCAGGACTTGCGGCTGGGAGAGGTTTTTCAGATCATACAGCCAGCCTTGCACGGTGAGACTGTTTCCGTTTACGCCCAGGTTGCCAAAGGCAAGCATCGCCGCATTGACCGGTGCCGAACTCCAGGCACTGAAGTTGACTTCGCTCGGCTGGCCAGGATTTTGCAGAGGATAAAAACTCTTGGAGGCGACATCGAAGATGCCAGCGTTGTCCAGGTCATTAAACAGGGTGTCGTTGAAAGTCTTCAGCAGTTCGGCATTTTGCGGTGCGCTGTTGTTGGCCTTGAAATCGGGAACTGCGATGCGAACCTTTTCGACGCCCAGTCCCGTGCCGGTGCGGATCCAATCCTGCCCAAACATGGGCACGCCCATCGACAGAATCATCAGGTAAAGAAGGAGCCTGACAGGGAAGCGATTGGAAACGACGAAGCGGCGTTGCGGCATCGGCCCGTATTCGCAATAAACATTCATCGTAAAGCGAGCCATATGAAAGTGCAAGAAATTCATTTCCCTCCTATGAGTCATCAGTCTTTAGCCTTAACTAGTTGGCGAAAGCCGCAACAGAATTTATTCACGCGATGACCTGGCTTTTGCAAGGTTCACCAACGGGGAACGACCAAGGCCTGACGAAACTACCTCTTGAAATCAAACCAAAACTCAACCGACACCTTGTTGCCGCTGTATTCATTGGGTAACTGGCCGAAAGTATCAATGCGCTGGACAGCGCGAACTGCAGACATGTCGAGCGAAGGCACGCCGCTCGACTGCTCGACCTGGACGTTGGTCGGACGGCCGGATCGCTCGATATCGAAGGTGACGTATACGCGCCGCGCATCGTTCACCCGGGGATCCACTTCGTACTTGAGCCAATTCTCCGAGACCTTCTGCTGCACTCCGCGGACGTAATAGGCGAAGCGGTTGCCGAAATCGCCGCCTCCTCCCGTGAATCCGAATCCACCGTGCGCTCCACCGGCATTGAACGCGCCATACGGGCCGCTGACGGGTCCGCCTTCGCCAAAGGGGACCTCATTCGTGGGTTCCCGGACGGGCTCGGTCTTGGCCCGGCTCGCCGTGGTCACCGGCTTGGGTTTTTTCTTCGAAGTCTTATCCGGAATGGGAATCGCTTCCGGTTCCTTTTCCACCGGCTGGGGCAGGGACCGGGTTAGTCCCTGGGATTCGTTGGCGAGAACATTCTGGGTCTGAACCGTGCTGGCGGGAAGTGGAATATTGCTGACCAGGCTTACTCCTATCGCATCACCACCTCCTCCTGCGCCCCAACTTTCTCCGGGACGACCGTGCACGACAAGAGAATACAGAATGATGGCTGCGGTGACACCGACATGCAGCATGGCCGACCAGGCCAGCGGCTTGCCCCATTCGCTGTGTTCAAAAAAAATGTCAGCGTTTGCCTGCATGCTCTTCCAGGGGCTGAGTGACGATACTGACGTTGGCGATGCCTGACTGCTTCACCGCATCCATTACGGTGGCGAAGACGCCGAAGGGGATGTTTTCGTCGGCGCGCACGAAAATGGACTGGTGTTGCGGGTCACGAATCCGCTGCCGCAGCTTGGCCCCGATCTCATTGATATTCACCGGATCGTTTCCCAGGAACACGCGCTGCGATTTGTCAATCGAAATGACCAGGCGCTCTTCGGTGATCTCTTTCACGGTGCGAGTTTTCGGAACGGCGACTTCGATTCCGGACTGCAACACGGGAGCCGTCACCATGAAGATGATAAGCAACACCAGGACTACGTCGACCAGCGGCGTGATATTGATGTCGGAAAGGGAAGTCTGAGTCCTTCCGTTTGCGGAAGTGAAAGCCATTACCGCCGCACCTCCACCTCTGTCGCGCGCGAGATCTGCGGCGCCTGGCGTTCGACCGCATTCAGCATTTCTAGAGAAAAGTCATCAGTACGCGCGGCAAAGTCGCGAATCGAGTGGGTGATCAGGTTGTAGGCAATGACTGCCGGAATTGCCGTGACCAGGCCGGCGGCGGTAGTGATCAGCGCCTCGGAGATTCCGGGGGCAACGGCGCGCAATGTAGCCGCTCCTGCCGTGCCCAACCCATGGAAAGCATCGATGATGCCCCAGACTGTTCCGAACAGACCTACAAAGGGCGTGACTGCACCGGTTGTGGCGAGCCACGGGAGATTGTGTTCGAGACGAGAAATTTCTTCCGAGGACATGATCTGCATGGCACGCTGCACAGCCTGGGGGTTTCCGGCCGAACCCGTCATTCCGATCTGGCGCCGGTATTCTTCGAAGCCTCCCTCGAAGACTCCGACCAGGGGACTGGGACGGAACTGGTGCGCCACCATGGCGACGTCCTGCAGGCGCTGTGCCTTGCGAAAGGCGCGCACGAAACGGCCACTCTGAATGCGGGCACGCTTCAACAGGCTCCACTTCGACAGGATCAGCGCCCAGGAGAGTAGGCTGAAGATCAGCAAGGTGACGAGAACCAGTTTGGCGACCGGGCCGCTCTCCGACACAAGCTCAATGATTTCGCCGCCGACGAAAACTGCCAGAAATGCTGGTAAGTACATGTGGTTGTAGGAGAATCCTGTGTTCGATTATAGACCATGGCAGACGAATGGAAGTTGATTCAGACATGTAGATTTCCTGTGGAACCATGATGAAAAATAGGGGGAATCGCCGGGCCAAGAACTAGAGGTTTCGGTTCCTCGAAGCAAGAGGTCGTAACCCCAGTTCTCGTTTGCCGGTCTGCTGAGCGATTTCGCCTTGCGAACGGCGTCGATTGACTGTCGAATCCGCCATTCGTAACATTCGTAAGATGAAGCACCCGAAAGGCGCGCATTCGCTGTGATTGGCCAAACCATCTCGCATTACCGCATTCTGGAAAGATTGGGGGGCGGTGGCATGGGAGTGGTGTACAAGGCCGAGGACATCAAACTGGGACGCTTCGTCGCGATCAAGTTCTTGCCCGACGAGGTCGCCCAAGACGGCCAGGCGCTGGGTCGCTTTCAGCGGGAGGCCAAGGCCGCGTCGGCGTTAAACCATCCCAACATCTCGACTATTCATGAAATTGACGAGCAGGCAGGACAGACTTTCATCGTCATGGAATTTCTGGAGGGCACGACATTAAAGCAGCACATTCGAGGGCTGCCGATGGATACAGAGAGCCTTCTGTCGCTGGCCATCGAGATGGCCGATGCCTTGGACGCGGCGCATGGCGAGGGCATCATCCACCGCGACGTAAAGCCCGCCAATATCTTCGTCACCAAACGTGGGCGCGCGAAGATTCTGGATTTCGGGCTGGCTAAGGTGACGGCTGTGTCACGCAAGCTGGAAGCCGCGGGCGCGATCCAGACGGAGGCTACGGCCCTGGGCGTCGAGTTCCTGACCAGCCCGGGAACAGCGGTAGGCACGGTCGCCTATATGTCGCCCGAACAAGCCAAGGGCAAAGAACTCGATTCTCGCACAGACTTGTTTTCCTTCGGTGCCGTCCTCTACGAAATGGCGACTGGAACCGTGCCTTTCCGCGGCGACACATCAGCAGTAATCTTTGATGCCATCCTCAACCGGGAGCCGATCGCGCCAGTGCGCTTGAATCCCGACCTGCCTCCGAGACTTGAAGAGATCATCAACAAAGCCCTCGAGAAGGACCGCGAGCTACGCTATCAGCACGCTTCGGAAATACGCAGTGACCTTAAGCGTCTCGAGCGCGACAGCGGCTCGGCTCGCCGCGTGGCGGAAGCCGGCGGCGAGAGCTCGTCCGTGGCGAGCGCAGAGCGGGGCGCGCTCGACAGCAGCGGTCGAAGCACGGTGGCGGCAGAGACCGCCAGCTCCGGCAAAGCCTCGGGCGGGGTAGTGAGCGCTCCCCGGCGCCTTGGCTGGACTCTGATGGCAGCAGCAGCCTCAATCATGGTTGTTGTGGCGGGAGGCCTCTACTGGTTTCTGAACCCGAGCGGCCCGCCATTCCAGAACTTCACCATTGAGCAGCTGACAAGGACCGGCAGAGCGCGACTGACAGCGATTTCTCCGGATGGCAAGTACCTGCTGAACGTACAGGTGAATAAGGGAATCGAGAGCATGTGGCTGCGCAACATCGCCACTGGCAGTGACACGCAGACGATTCCCCCTGAGCCGGCGCAATATCGAAATCTCGAGTTCTCCCCCGACGCCAACTACATCTACTTTGCACGCGCGTCAAACACAACCGGCACTGCTTGGGATGTTTTCCGAGCACCCGTACTGGGAGGATCACCGCAACGTATTTTGCGAGATGTCGATACCAACTTGGCATTTTCACCTGATGCCCGCGCCATGGCGTACATCCGGGCCAATGATCCAGATGTAGGAAAATATCGGATACTGACCGCCAATCTGGACGGAACTAACGAGACTGTCCTGACAGTTCGCGACCTGGCAGGAGTGGGACCAAGTTCGGTGGCATGGTCTGGGGACGGCAAAAAAATCCTTCATGCCTGGTTCGGATTTGGTGCCGTAGTCGGAGCTATTGAAGCGTTCGACGTAGGCACAAGGCAGGTGTCGACGATCGCCCAGTTTAAAGATAAAGCCCTGTTTGAAACACTGTGGTTGCCCGGGGGGCACTGGCTGCTGGTGAACTATAACCCGAGATCACACCTTTTCGAACAGGGCCAATTGGGGGCAGTCTCGTTTCCCCAAGGTCGGTTTCAGCCGATTACACGCGACACCAACAATTACTTCTCGCTTACGGTTTCCGCGGACGGCAAAACGGCGGCCACCGTTCAAGTACGCACCATGCGTTCTCTTTATTTGCTGAACGGCCAGGGGACATTGCCTGAAACGATCTCGGAACCCTTATCCCAGGCTCATGATGTTCGCAGCTTCAATTGGACGAGAGACGGCAAGCTATTGGTCAGCGAAGGCTCCCTGCTCGAACAGATGGGTGTCGACGGTTCAACCCCGACGACCCTGGTGACGGATGCGGACGCGTCCCTGGGCGATATCGCGCCGTGCGGAGATCGCTATCTGATCTTCTCCTGGGCATTTCACGCCGAATCAAACAAAATCAACCTGTGGCGATCCAATGCCGACGGTTCGGGATTAAAACAACTTACCGACGGCACTTTCGACCACGCTCCCGCGTGCTCGGCGGATGGCACCCAGGTTTATTACCTCGACCAGGCTAGCGCGATGCGGGTCCCGATAGATGGAGGGAAATCAGAAGCGCTTCCCGGCGGAGTCATTCCCAACACCTTCGCGGCGCAAGCAGCAGCCCTGTCCCCCGAGGGCACAGCATTTGTGTATCGTGTGGAGATCGCCGATGCCGCCCATCAGGCCGCCACGAGCAAGTTGGCATTGCTCAATGTTCAGGGAAACCGATCGACTCCGCCCCGTCTGCTAGATCCCGACCCGAGAATTGAGGGCAGCTTGTCCTTCACGCCGGACGGCAAAGGATTGGTTTATCCGATTCACGAAAATGGTGTGGCGAACCTTTGGGTGCAACCACTCGACGGCTCCCCAGGACACGAGATCACGCACTTTAAGTCTGGCAGGGTTGGCGAATTCCATTGGTCGCCGGACGGCAGCAAATTGGCCGTCCAACATGAAGAAGAGACAGCCGACGCGGTTTTGTTACACGATATTAAGCCCTAAACCTTCAAGCAGCGGAATTGGCGGGTCTCTTTTTCAAAGCTTCAAAGGCCATGGCTCTGGCCTTGGTTAGCGGCACGGTTTCCCAAACGATCCCCGATAGGAGAATTCAATCCCTCGTCCGCTACTCTGTCTTTTTCCCCATCTCCGGGCGTTGAAGCGCTGGGCGGTCTTGGCCGGTCCCGCGCAGCAGACGATCGCCCGTCAAAATGAACCTTGGTGTCGGTCCGCGAGCTAAAGCTTCTGCGACCAAGCGCCTGAGACCGGGTAGCTTGAAAGCTGGTATAGGAAACCGTGCTATGCTGCGTCCAACTCTTCGAACCCAATGATTCGCGAACTGCGGCTGGAGAATTACACGGTCATTGATAATCTCGCGGTTGAGTTCGCGCCCGGGCTGAATCTGCTCACCGGGGAAACCGGGGCGGGCAAATCCATTCTGATTGACGCGCTAGCGCTTCTTCTTGGTGAAAAAGTCTCCCCTAAGTTCATACGCGCCGGAGCGGATCGGGCGGTTCTTTCCGCTGTTTTTGAGGCGGAAGGCGCAACCGAGAAGACGGTCAGCCGGGTTCTCGACGAGAACGGAATAGATCCCCAAGAAGATCTGGTGATTGTGCGCCGGGAGATTGCCGCTGGCGGCAAGGGGCGAGTGTTTGTAAACAACCAGCCGGCAACGGTTGCTGTACTCAAGCAACTGGCCTCTCCTCTGGCCGCGATCCACGCGCAGAACGAATCCATTCTGTCTTTCGACGCGACCGCGCGGTTAGAACTGCTGGATAGCTTTGCCCTCAGCCAGCTCGACCTCACGTATGAAGCTTTTTCTCAATGGAAAGCAGTTCGCCGTCGCATAGAAGAGCTCGAACGGGGTGAACAGGACCAGCTGCGATTGGTAGATCTGTGGAGTTATCAGGAGAAAGAAATTCGAGAGGCCAAGGTCGAACCCGGGGAAGATGAGCAGCTGGAGGCAGAAAAGCGGGTTCTGGCCAATGCGGGGAAGATCTATCAGGCGGCGATGAATGCCTTCGAGCTGTTGTACGCGGGGAATGGCTCGACCTCCTCGACGTTGAGGGCTGCACAAAAAGCAGTGGAGGAGCTGGCGCGCTATGAGCCGAAGTTCCAGGAGGCAGTGCGCGCGCTCGAAAGCGCCCGCATCGGAGTGGAGGACGTGGGCGCCGGGTTGCGGGATTACGCGGGTGGGATTGATGCCTCGCCGGAACACCTGGCGGAGGTGGAGGACCGGCTCGCGGTTTTGGATCGCTTGAAGCGGAAATATGGGCCGCAGTTGAGTGAGGTGATCGCCTTCGGGGCCGACGTGTCGCGAAGGTTATCGGAAGTGGAGAACAAAGATCAGATCTTCGAGGAACTGCGCAAACAGTTGGACACGGCAGCACGGACGTACCTCGATGCGGCCAGTGCCGTCTCAAAAAAGCGCCATCAGGCCGCGCGGAAACTGGAGAAGCTGGTCGAGGCAGAGATAAATGAACTGGCTATGAAGGCGAGTTTCCGCATCACTGTTTCCACGGATGAGGCGGAAGGGAGCTGGACGGGATCGGGCTTCGACCAGGTTATGTACATGATCGCCACCAATCCGGGCGAGCCGCTGAGGCGTTTCGAGGAAATTGCCTCGGGGGGAGAACTGTCGCGCGTGATGCTCGCGCTCAAGGCGGTGGTGGAAGCCGGATCGAGTCAAGCCAGAGGCGAACCAGGAGGGCAGCGCACCTTGGTATTCGACGAAATCGACTCGGGAATTGGGGGGCGGGCAGCGGAGGCGGTGGGTAAGAAGCTGAAGGCTCTTTCACGGGGGAACCAGGTGCTTTGTGTCACACATCTGCCGCAGATCGCGACTTTTGCCGATCACCATTACGTTGTTGAGAAGAAGGAGAGCGGCGGGCGTATCCGCACCCTGATCCGGGTGGTTACGGGAGAAGAGCGAACCGAAGAGGTAGCGCGGATGCTGTCGGGAGCCAAGTTGACCGATGCCTCACGCAAGCATGCCCAGCAGATGCTGAGAGCCAATGCATGACTATTCACATCTTGAGCTCTGCTTGAGCTCTACCGCGCTTCCTGATCAACATGACCGGAACCGCTTGGGGGAATGATGGCGGGTTCCCCATTCAGCCACCCAAAATCGCCGATTACTGCTAATCCCCCGCTGTTCTAGGACTTGCGTTGACCGCCAGGGTACCTCTTCGATAGCCTGGTTGGGTGGCAAGGCCCGAAAAGTGTAGGCTATATAGCGAACGAGGGATGCGTGTCTACTGAAACGAAAACCGTGCTGTTGTTGAAGCCTCGGGGTTTTTGCGCCGGAGTGGTGCGAGCCATTGATATTGTCCGTATTGCGTTGGAGGCCTTCGGTCCGCCGATCTATGTTCGCAAGGAAATTGTCCACAACCGGTTTGTAGTGGAAGAACTGCAGGGCAAAGGCGCCATTTTTGTGGATAGCGTCGATGAGGTGCCCAATGGCGAGCGGGTCATCTACAGCGCCCACGGTGTCTCCCCCGAGGTGCGGGATGCCAGCAAGAACCGCGGACTCCGTGTCATCGATGCTACCTGCCCTTTGGTTACGAAAGTTCACGTCGAAGCGGTCAAATTTGCCAAAGAGGGCTACTCACTCATTCTGATCGGGCACCGCGATCACGACGAAGTCATCGGTACCCTGGGCGAGGCGCCCTTAGTGACCCAGGTGGTGGGATCGCCCGAGGAAGTTGAGTCGCTCGTTTTGCCCGATCCGACGCGAGTAGCCTACCTGACACAGACAACGCTCAGCCTGGATGAAACCAGCGATATTATCGAGGCGCTGCGGAAGAGGTTCCCTCATATCAAGGGGCCTGCCGCGCAAGACATTTGCTATGCCACCGAGAATCGGCAAGTTGCGGTCAAGCACGTGGCTTCCGAGGCAGATCTGCTTCTGGTGGTCGGTTCCGATAACAGCTCCAATTCCAAGCGGTTAGTCGAAGTGGCTCGCAGCTTGGGAACGAGCGCGCATCTGATTGATAGCTACAAGAACATTGAACCAGCCTGGCTGGAGGGCGTAAGGAACATCGCGCTCACGGCTGGAGCCTCGGCGCCGGAATGCCTGGTGGAGGAGGTCGTGAGTTTCCTCGGGACCAGGGGATTCGACACTGTGCGGGAAGTTGAGGTGATGCCGGAGAACGTGCGGTTTGGACTGCCTCCCGAGATCGTGGAAGCGATTGCCGCCGCTCCGGTCAATGTTGCTGCGGAGTAAGTAAACAATATGGAAGATAGCTCCCCCGCGTCTTTTCGAAAATCTGCCGCTCCCCAACTTCGCTTCGGAAAAATTGATGATCTTGCGAGCCGGGTAGCGGCCAGCGTCGATGCCGCCCGAAAATACCTCTTATCGCGTCAGCATAAAGAGGGGTACTGGTCGGGAGAGCTGGAAGCCGACACTACGCTCGAATCGGATTATGTCCTGCTGCACACTTTGCTGGGGACGGGCAAGCAGGAACGTTTCCAGAAATGCGCGAATTACATTCTGCGGCACCAGAACGAAGATGGGGGCTGGCCGATTTACGTCGATGGACCCTCGAACCTGAGCGCCTCGGTGAAAGCGTATTTCGCGCTCAAGCTGACGGGGTATGAGCCTGACCATCCCGCCCTGGTTCAGGCCCGCACGAAGATTTTGGGGATGGGTGGCGCCACCGAGGTCAACACCTTTACCAAGATTTATCTCTGCTTCCTCGGGCAGTACGACTACGATGCCGTGCCGGCGGTCCCGCCCGAGATCGTTCTGTTTCCCAACTGGTTCTGGTTCAACATCTACGAAATTTCCTCATGGTCGCGGGCCATTCTCGTGCCATTGTCGGTTTGCTACGCCAAGAAGCCGCTGAAGAAGATTCCAGACGAGATGGGAATTGAAGAGCTTTTTGTCAGCGGGCGAGACAAGTCGCGCATGCACCTGCACTGGAGCGAGAGATTGGTCTCGTGGCGGAATTTCTTCCTGGTACTCGATCGCATTGTGCACTGGTTTGAACGCGTGCATATCCGCCCGCTGCGCTGGCTGGCGTTGCGCACGGCGGAGAAATGGATGTTGGAACGCTTCGAGATGAGCGATGGACTGGGCGCGATTTATCCCTCGATCATGAACTCCATCATCGCGCTGCGCTGCCTGGGATATTCGCTCGATGATCCGCAGGTGATTCGCGCAATGGATGAATTCGAGAAGTTGGGCATCGAAGAGGGCGATACCTTCCGCATGCAGCCCTGCATGTCTCCGGTTTGGGACACGGCTTACGCGTTGTTTGCGCTGGCCGAAGCGGGAGTGCCGGCCGATGATCCCCGGATGGTCAAGTGCGCCGACTGGATCCTGCAGAAGCAGGTGCGCAGTGGTGGCGACTGGCAGGTTAAGAACAAGCAAGGAAAACCGGGGGGCTGGTATTTCGAATTCAACAACGAGTTTTATCCCGATGTGGATGACAGTGCGATGGTATGCCTGGCGCTGAGCCGGGTCGAGCATCCCAATGGGCGTTATCAACGGGAGTCGGTGCAGCGCGCGATTGATTGGATTTTTTCCATGCAATGCAAGAACGGTGGCTGGGCATCGTTCGACAAAAATAACGATCGCATGGTGTTCCAGCACATACCGTTTGCCGACCACAACGCCATGCTGGATCCGCCGACTGTCGATATCACGGGACGCATTCTGGAGATGTTGGCCACATACGGCTACACCAAGGATGATGCCCGCGTGAAGAAGGCCATCAAGTTCGTTCGCAGCGAGCAGGAGCCGGACGGCTCCTGGTTCGGGCGCTGGGGCGTGAACTATATCTACGGGACAATGCTGGTCTTGCGCGGGCTGGAAGCCATCGGGGTCGATCACCACGAGCCTTACGTGCAGCAAGGGGCGGAGTGGCTGCGCATGGTGCAGAATCCCGATGGAGGCTGGGGCGAGACTTGCGCGTCTTATGGTGATCCCACTCAACGCGGTATAGGCCCGAGCACGCCTTCGCAGACGGCTTGGGCCATCATGGGTTTGCTCGCCGCCAATGACACGCGCAGCGATTCAGTGGCGCGTGGCATTGCCTACCTGCTGCGCGGGCAGAAAAAAGACGGGTCGTGGGATGAGCCGGCGACGACTGGCACCGGTTTCCCGCGCGTGTTTTATCTCGTGTACACGCTTTATCGGGAATATTTCCCGCTGATCGCACTGACTACATACGCCAAGGTGATGTTGGAAAAGAGCTAGCACTCAGCATTCCGCACTCAGCATTCCGCCAGACGAGGATTGTAGAGGCTCCGCGTCGCCTGGATGCTGTTCTCTCAGAGCTGAGTGCCGAGGGCCGAGCGCTGAATGCTGGCTTTTGTCACAGGAGCTACTGGATTTGTGGGCAGCCACGTGGCTCGTGCGCTCGATGAGCGGGGCGCAGATTTGCGGCTGCTGGTGCGGCCGACCAGTAATCCTCAAAACATCGGGGCCCTCGATGCGGAGCAAGCAGTGGGCGACCTGCGCGATCCGGCGTCGCTGGAGAAGGCCATGGCCGGCTGCGACACTGTCTTCCACGTGGCCGCAGACTATCGATTGTGGATCCGCGACCCCGACCAGATGTATCGCTCGAACGTGGACGGTACTCGGGCCGTTTTGCAAGCGGCCCGGAACAATGGCGTGCGGCGCGTGGTTTATACGTCCAGCGTTGCGACCATGGGTTTTCGCGCAGACGGACAGCCTGTAGACGAAGATTCTCCAGTGTCCCTGGAGCACATGATCGGCCATTATAAGCGCTCGAAGTTTATGGCCGAGCAACTGGCGATGGAGGCGGGGAGGAGCGGTATAGACGTGGTGGTAGTGAATCCCACTACGCCGGTTGGAGAACAGGATATAAAGCCGACGCCGACGGGACGGATTATTGTCGACTTTCTAAAAAAGAAGTTTCCGGCCTACGTCGATACGGGGTTGAACCTGGTGGATGTGGAGGAGTGCGCGCGCGGGCATGTCGCCGCGCTGGAGAAGGGAAGAAGCGGAGAGCGCTACATCCTGGGTGGAGAGAATCTCACTTTGAAGCAGATTCTCGATAAGCTGGCCGACATTACTGGACTGCCATCGCCCAAGGTGCGGGTGCCTTACGTGCTGGCGCTGGCTGCAGGAGTCGTAGACGAAGTAGTAACCGGCTATATCCGGCGGGGCGAGCCGCGTGCCACTGTTGACGCGGTTCGCATGGGACGGAAGAAGATGTTCGTCTCGTCGGCTAAGGCCGAACATGAGCTTGGATGGAAAGTCGTGGCGGTGGACGAGGCACTCCGTCGCGCGGTCGATTGGTTCCGCGCGCACGGGTATGTGTAAGTGCGGCGCGGCTGACGCGGCCGCGTCCACGTAGGATGGAAAATGATCAAAATCGCGGTCGTTGCGGCCTTGGAGCGAGAGGTGAAGCCGTTGGTTCGACGATGGCGGATGAAGGAGCACGAGCACGAAGGCCGTCGCTACCGATTCTTTGAGAACGGGCCGGTGGTCGTGGTCTCGGGCGGTATCGGCGCGGAGGCAGCGCGAAGAGCGACAGAAGCGGTCATCCGCTTGTACGCACCCAGCCGGGTCTGGTCGGTAGGTTTTGCGGGGGGGCTCGATCCTGCCATGAAGGTTGGGGATGGCTTTCGACCGCGCCGCGTCTTTGACGCTAGCGATGGCAGTCGGGTAGAGACCGACGGCGAAGGCACGCTGGTCAGCTATGATTCGGTGGTGACGGTTGACGAGAAGCGGAAATTGGGGCAAGCCTACCATGCCCGCGCGGTCGATATGGAAGCGGCGGCCGTAGCGCGAGGCGCGCAGGCCAGAGGAGTCGAGTTCGGCGCATACAAGGTCATCTCGGACGAAAGCGATTTCGAGCTCCCCGCAATCCAGCGCTTTATTCAGAACGGCGAATTCCGTACGCTCGCCTTTATGAGATATACAGTCATACGTCCCTGGCTGTGGCCTCGAGTGATTCGGCTTGCCCGGAACAGCTCGCGGGCCACCGAGACGCTTTGCCATTGGTTGGCTCAATCGATTGCCGAAACAGAATCTCTGGAGAGCAAACCTCGGGCATTGCATCCAATGAAACGAGCCTGACAGACATGGGTCTTGCCAAACCAGTTCCCGTTGAACATGGGCGAACAAGCATTCCCGGCACCATGATGGCTGCGGTGTATCGGGGGGTGGATGACGTACGAGTGGAAACGGTGCCGGTTCCGGAGATCGGACCAGGGGAACTGCTGATTCGTGTACATACTTGCGGCATCTGCGGCACTGATCTGAAAAAGATCGCCACCGGATCGCATACCGCCCCGCGTATCTTTGGACATGAGACCTCCGGCACGGTTGCGGCTGTGGGTGAGGGGGTCAGGAAATTTATCCCCGGCGACAGGGTAGTGGTTTTTCACCATATCCCATGTGGGGCGTGTTACTACTGCGGTCACAAAACATTCGCGCAATGCGCCACCTACAAGAAAGTGGGGTGTACGGCGGGATTCCAAGCGTCGGGAGGCGGGTTTGCGGAATATGTGCGCGTGATGGATTGGATTGTCGAACGTGGCACGGTCCCCGTTCCCGCCGATGTCTCCTTGGAGCAAGCCTGTTTTGTCGAGCCGGTGAACACTTGCATGAAGGGGATTGAGAACCTTCGACTCGATCGCCATGAAAGCGTGCTGGTGATCGGGCAGGGACCGATTGGAATTATCCTTGGGGTGTTGGCCAAGCGGACAGGGGCGAGGGTAATCACTACCGACTTGTACCGGCAGAGGCTTACAATAGCTGAAAGTTTTGGATTACGACCATCGATTGATGCCTCGCGTCAGGATGTGATTCAAGTCGTGCGGGAGGCGACCCAGGGGCGGGGTGCGGACGTGGTCATACTCGCCGTGGGCGGCGACCGTCTGATTCGAACGGCCATGGATGCTGCGCGCCCGGGTGGGCGCGTATTGCTGTTCGCGCAAACCGCTCGCGGAGAAGCAACCATTGATCCTGCCGCGGTGTGCGTAGATGAGAAGACGCTGCTGGGCTCATACAGCGCGTCGATCGACCTACAGGAAGAATCGGTACGTTTTGTGATGGGCCAGGAAATGGACATGACGCGGTTGATTTCGCATCGCTTTCCGCTGGTAAAGAGCGTGGAGGCCCTGGAGCTAGCCGCGCGGCCGCGGTCCGACTCACTGAAGATCGTTATCCAGCCGGGAAGCGCGTGGGAAGGAACCTTGTGACGGGAAAGATGACAGCTGCGGTTCTCTACGGTAAAGAGGACGTAAAGATCGAGCGCGTGCCAATTCCCCAGGTTGAGGACGGCGAGGTGTTGATAAAAGTTCAGGTAGCGCTGACCTGTGGCACGGACGTAAAAGTTTACCGGCGCGGCTATCATGCACGCATGATTGTGCCTCCGGCGCTGTTCGGCCACGAACTAGCCGGAGTAATCGAGCAAGTTGGCGGCGGAGTAAAAGGTTTTCGCAAGGGGATGCGCGTGGTAGCGCTGAATTCCGCACCTTGTGGCCGATGTTTTTATTGTTCCAAGCATCAGGAGAATCTGTGCGAGGACTTGTTGTTCAACAATGGAGCCTATGCGGAATACATCCGCATTCCGAAACGCATCGTGCAGAAGAACATGCTGACCATTCCCGATTATGTCTCTTATCACGATGCCGCCATGATCGAGCCACTGGCGTGTGTGCTGCGTGGGCTGCATGAGACCGGAGTCGAAATTGGCGATACGGTGACGGTCATCGGGGGCGGTCCGATTGGACTGATGTTCGTGCAAGTGGCGCACGCCATCGGGTGCAACGTGATCGCGGTGGTCAAGCGGGATTCCCAGGTGGCAGCCGCCAAGAGAAAGGGCGCCAACGAGGTGGTGCAGATTACAAAAGTGAGTGATCCGGTCGCGGCGGTCGACGCCATCTCGCCGTCGGGCCGCGGCCCCGATGTCGTTATCGAGGCGGTGGGACAGAGCCAGGCGTGGGAATGGGCCGTTGGCATGGTGCGCAAGGGCGGCACGGTCAACTTTTTCGGCGGCTGCGCCAGCGGCACCAAAGTTCAGCTCGATACCAACCGGCTGCATTATTCGGAAATCACCCTGAAGGCTACGTTCCATCACACGCCGGAGATGGTGCGGCGTGCCTTCGATTTGATTGCGGAACGAAAGGTTAAGGGCGCAGATTACATCACCGGAGAGGCGCCGCTGTCGCGCTTACATCATGTCCTGCGCGATATGAGCGACCGCAGTGGCGAGATTAAGACGGCAATCATCCCTGGTCACTAGGAGATAAGATTCGCTACAACCTGAGAAACACGAAGGGGCTCGGAAAACTTCGTGCTCCTTCTCCTCGACTGTGGTGAGTTTGTATGGAATCTACTGTTGGCAGAGAGGCCTTATCCGATGGCGGACGCCTGCCGCCGGAATATCGGATTCCCGAAGTGGCCCCGAGCGAAGAGGAAGCACGCCGGTATTGCCGGCGTCTGGCGCGCACTCATTATGAGAATTTCTCGGTAGCGACCTGGTTTCTCCCCAGGCGCTTGCGCCAGCATTTTTTTAACGTGTATGCCTACTGTCGTATTTCCGATGATCTGGGCGACGAGGTGGGCGACCCGACCGTGTCTCTTCGTCTGCTGGATCGCTGGGAAGGAGAACTCGAAGCCTGCTATGGTGGCCGGCCAAAGCACCCTGTTTTCGTTGCGCTGGCAGAAACAGTCCGCGCCTGCAAAATCCCCAAGCATGAGTTCACGGACCTGCTGACGGCCTTCCGGCAAGACCAGAGCACCACGCGGTATGGCAGCTTCCACGATCTCGTCGGTTATTGCCGGAATTCGGCGAATCCGGTTGGGCACCTGGTGCTCTATCTGTGTGGGTACGACGATGAGGCCAGGCAGAAGCTATCTGATTTCACCTGTACGGCGCTCCAACTGGCCAATTTCTGGCAGGATGTCAGCGCGGATTACGCTAAGGGACGAATCTATCTGCCGCTCGAAGACCTTGGACGATTCGGCGTCGAGGAGAGCGACATTGCCGCCCACCGGAACACGCCGCAGTTCATTCGGATGATGCAGTTCGAAGTGGAACGTGCGCGAGAATGGTTCCTTCAGGGGCTGCCGCTGGTGGGAAAAGTCAGCCGGGAGTTGGCCATCGACATCGAACTGTTCAGCCGGGGTGGTCAGGAAATTCTGAATGCCATCGAGCGGCAGGGTTTTGCCGTGCTGGGTCGGCGGCCGACGATTTCCAGGTCCCGCAGCGTGGCGCTGGTAGCTCGCGCCGCGCTGGGAAAGCTGGTATGAGTGTCGGCGTGCAACCTGCCCCTGCTCAGTTCGTGCCTACCGAATCGCAACTGGTCGCGGCCTATTCTGTCTGCCGCTCAATAACCCGGACCGCTGCCAGGAATTTCTACTACGCCTTTTTGGTTCTGCCGCGGACGAAGCGCGAGGCGCTGTGCGCGGTATACGCCTTCATGCGCCGTTGCGACGATATCTCCGATGACGCCCATCTCCCGGTTCGCGAGCGCCGTATGAAACTAGCCGGCTGGCGGGATGCGCTTCATAAGGCAACTGAGGGAGCGCCCAGCGACGATCCCGTTCTATTGGCCCTGACGGACACGCAGCGCAGGTACAAAATCCCAATCGAGCTGCTCGATCAGCTGGCTGCCGGAACCGCCATGGATCTTCAGGCGGCAAAGGACGAGGGGGACGAGTCCGGGCTTCGACCTTCGGCGTTGTCGGTCGAGTACGCCACTTTCGACGATCTGGCGCAATATTGCTATAGGGTAGCGTCGGTCGTGGGACTGGTTTGCATCAGGATTTTTGGCTACCAGGATCCAGTCGCGGAGGCGCTCGCCGAGCGCTGTGGACTGGCATTTCAACTAACCAACATTATTCGAGATGTAAAGGAAGATGTCGCCATGGCGCGAGTGTATCTTCCCTTGCAGGATATGAATCAGTTCGGCGTTACGGTTGAGGACCTGACGGGAGCACCCGATATGGCACGGCTTCGGCCGTTGTTGGCGAGGGAGGCGGATCGCGCCCGCGAATTTTACCGGGCGGGTGACGAGTTGATTCCCCTGGTTAATGAGGACAGCCAACCAGCGCTCTGGGTCCTGATTACGATTTATCGGCGACTGCTGGAGAAGATTGCCGCCCAGGGATATAACGTCTTCAGCGAGAAGGTGAGTCTGACGACTAGCGAAAAAGTAAGAGTGTTGGCCAAAGGGTTTCTCAAACGGCTTGCCTGATTTCGTGCCAGGGCTCGAGAGAGCCGTTGCTCCGCGGGGAAATTCCGCTGATGATCAATTAATATCTTTTATCTCCCAACGCGCCGTTCACTTCAGAAAATCGACCGATGCTCGAGGATTTTTCCAAGCCGCCAACTGTCGCGATCGTCGGTGGTGGTCTGGCCGGTCTGGCAGCTGGATGTAGGCTGGCGGACTCTGGCTTTCGCATCACGATATTTGAACGGCGTCCCTATTTGGGGGGACGGGCTTCCTCTTATCAACATCCGGGCACCGGCGAGATTGTCGATAACTGCCAGCATGTTCTGCTGGGGTGCTGCACCAACCTGCTCGATTTCTACGAACGAACGGGGGTGAGCGGCAAAATTCGCTGGTACGATCAGCTAACGTTTCTCGAGCCCGGGGGACGCGCTTCGACCATCGGGCCATCCTCGTGGCCTGCGCCTTTGCACACGGCGCCGTCATTCCTTCGCGCGCCATGTCTAAGACTGGGGGACAAGCTGGGGATCGCTCGCGCCATGCTGGCGCTGATGCCTTCTGCCCGAGGCGACGACGGCCAGTCGTTCCTCGATTGGCTGCGTCGCCACGGGCAAACCGACCTGGCCATCGAGCGCTTTTGGAAAACCGTGTTGGTGAGTGCCCTCAACGAGGAACTCGATCGTGTAGCGGTGAATTACGCCGCCCAGGTCTTTCGCGAGTCTTTCCTCAAATCGGCAGCGGCTGGAAGGATGGGCATACCCAGCGTGCCGTTGACCGAGCTGTACAACGCGGCCGGGGATTACATTCGTGCGCGCGACGGACAAGTCGAGTTGCGCTGTTCGGTCGAATCATTTTCCTCGGAACGATCGTCAGCCCAGCTCCTGGTCGACGGCCAACCGCGACAATTCGATCTTGCACTCCTGGCTATTTCCTTCGACGCCATGAATCGCGTGCTTCCGATGTCGACCGAGGCTGCGCCATTGCGGAAACAATTGCAACAGTTTGAGAGCTCGCCGATTACAGGTATCCATCTCTGGTTCGATCGCCAGATAAGCGATCTCGAGCATGCCGTCCTGCTCGATCGCACCATTCAGTGGATGTTCCATAAGTCGCGCTTGCTGGGACGCGGGCGAGACGCGGGCAGCTACGTCGAGCTGGTGGTCAGTTCGTCGAAATCGCTGGTAGAAAAGTCGCGGTCCGAGATCACCGCGCTGGCAGTCAAGGAACTGACGGAATTCTTCCCGCTGGCGCGCGATGCCAAGTTGTTGAAGTCGACGGTTATCAAGGAAGTGAACGCCACGTATGCTCCGAAGCCGGGAGTGGATCGATACCGGGCGGCTAATTCGACGCCGTGGCCGCGTGTGTTCCTGGCGGGCGATTGGACAGCCACCAGTTGGCCCGCAACTATGGAAGGGGCGGTGCGGAGCGGGTATCTGGCGGCAGAATGTATATCGCGTCGAGCGGGCCACGGTGAGGCTAAATATCTTGTTCCGGACTTGCCGCCCGATGGGTTCATGCGATGGTTTGGCAGATGAGGAGTGTCTCCTCTGTGCGTATAACTTCTCGCCGGCGCTCCTCTCTTGAGCTTTTACCCGGCACAGGCCCTAAAGGCGTGTGAAGCATATATGTTGAGGCTCTTGTCGGTCCCGATGCGTGCCGAGGAAAGATGAAGGATGTTCACCTACATTGCGAGGCCCTAAAACGACGTTGCCCTTTAACGTCCCTAGCAGTCGAGCGGAGGTTTAGAAACCACTGGGCAATCTTGCTCGATGAGGATTTTTAGTGTGTCCCGGAGGACTGCCGGGTTGAACTGGGGGGCCGATTTCTCTCGAAAGCGATTTGTCCAGCTTGGAGGTTCTGGGGACAACGGGTGGCAAGTCATAGTTAGGAAAGCAGACCTCGGTTGAAATCGTAAGGGAGCTCGTAGCTATCTCCATTGGTGCAGGTATGCGCGGCGATTGACATCGGAAAATTGCGCGTACCCACCCAGCCACCGAAACATGTGTTGCCGGGACGTCCACTGGGCTTTCCAGCTGCAATGATCAGTTGTTCGCCTTTGCGTCCCAGTTCAGAACGACAGACATTGGTGCAGTCTCTGCCTGCCTGACCTTCGTGTTGATGAGAAATGCTTGTCCATCCGGGCGAACGTCATACATGAACACGTCGTTAAGTGACACTTGCTCCCGCGGATTAGCCTGGAAAAGGGCAACCGGCGTACCGGAATCGAACTTTGTACCGGTCGTCACCGGCGCGGCCATCATCTTATTATCCGAAGAGAGGTAGAAGAGCTCTTTCCCGTCACTTCGCCAGCGAGGCTGTTCTCCCCCAGTCGAGACCTGCCATTTGCCCCGCGGCTCGGGAAACGAAGTGACGTAGATCTCCCACTTCCCGCTTTCATTCGATGCATACGCCACCCATTTTCCATCTGGCGAGAACTGGCCATTCCTCAGGACTGATACTGCTTTTAGGTAGAGACTGCTCTTCAGCTCCGGGACTGTAACAAGCCATAAGTCCGGGCCGCGGGTGTAAAGAATGTATCTTCCGTCTCTTGACCAGTCATTTGGATATTTGTTGAAGCCATCGCTAACGACGCTAGTCTCTTCTTGCGTGCCATCGGCGTTCTTCATGTACAGGTCGATGTTAGATTGGCGAGTCGAAGTAAACACCAGCCGCTTGGCATCCGGGCTCCAAATCGGCACTCTATCAATGGCCGAGTCGAAAGTGAGGCGTTTGGCGCTGCCACGCAGTAAGTCATAAATCCAGACGTCTGTATTCTGGCTCGCGATGTCAGTTACACTCACTGCCGCCGAATTTCCACTTGGAGCTAAGGACACATTTCCGTACGCATCGGGCTGTCCCACCGCAGCCGCTAGACGCCCGTTACGATCGAACCAGATGGGCTGCGAGATCGCAGCCCCACTGCCACCCTGAGCTAGCAGCAGGCCATTGTTGGAGACCGTAAACACTGCCCTTTTGACATTTGACAGATACTGAACGTCCGCAAGCATGGCGGTTGGCTCCCCTGTCAATGCAAAGTGCTTTAAATCGAATCGCTGGGCGAGCAGTGTCTTGTTCCGGTAGAAGATCAAGGAGCCCGGTGCGGCATAGGCCGCATTGGCACTGGCTTTCACGACGAAGCGCTTTTCATTCGAATCTAGCGAACCCACAAAAATAGCATCTTCATCATTTCGGCCAGAGAAATTCGCCGCCATGTATAGGTAATGCCTTCCATCGGGCAAAAACATGGGCCAGCGGTAGCTGTCTTCTCCACGAGCCCTATCCGGGTTGCTGATCGGTTTGGGTGTTTCGCCCGAAGCCAAAACTCGATACAGGCCGTCTCCCTGCCTGCCATCAGGTGTGAAAACGATCACACCGTCCTTGTTCCACGTGCCCCCGCGGCCCGACGACGTGTCGCAGATTGTCTCGACCGGACCACCCGATACCTCCACTTTCTTTAGTTTCCCGTCCGTGAAAAACGCCACAGTTCGCCCATCAGCCGACCAGAATGGATAGCTAGCACCCTCGGTTTCGGCAAGGCTCCTTGCATCTCGGGAGCCGACCTCGTAAATCCAGAGCGCATTCTTGCGCGCGGATTCCAAGTATCCGACCACTGCAATAGTGTGGCCGTTTGGGGCGACGGCAATGTCCTTTGCAGGAAACGACAGAGGAGCAGAAAAGTACATCACCTCTCGCGGTGGTTTGGTGTTTCTCCACAAAATGAGGACCAAAATCAGTGCAACTACCGAAGCAGCTGCAATCAGCCAAGCGATTCTTTCGCGCGCTGCGTTTGTAGTGCGCGCAAGTGCCGCGTTGTCCGCTTGTGAGCCATCTTTGCCCCCAATCGGTGACTCCCAACCCATCGACCGGGATACAGTCAGCGCGTTCGAAGCGACCGCACTCAGCCCATCGCCTTCGACCGGGACAATAAAACGATATCCGCGCCGGGGCACCGTTTCGATAAAGCGTGGATTGTCGGAGGAATCGCCCAATGCCTCTCGTAGCTTGTTGATGGCTGTATTGAGGCCGTTGTCGAAATCCACGAACGTGTCAGCGGACCATATCGCGGAACGAAGTTGCTCCCTCGTGACGATTTGGTTGGGGTGCCGTAAGAGCACTCCGAGGACCTGAAAAGGCTGCTCCTGGATCTTGATCCGTTCTCCATCCTTTCGCAGTTCGCCTTCTTTCAGGTCAACCGCGAAGACTCCAAAGCGCAGCCTCGATCCAATTCCTACGTTGGGAGACGTATCCACTGTGTCCTTGACGAACCTGCACGAGTTTAGCATCGCCTCAATTGTCAAAGAAGCGGGATAAGGCGATACGGCAAGTCCTTAAGAAATCCGCACTCCTGCAATTAGGAGGAATCAAGAAGTAATCAAGCTGCGATCCATTGAACACGGACCCTACATGCTCCAGGTTCGTCTCCACGGGGAGGTGGGGATGAAGTACACCGCGTTGTTCTTTTTGAGTTGGTAAATGGTGCGAGCACTCGGTCCGAAAGACTTCCCGCGGATAAGCCCTTGTCTTCCGTGGCCAACCAGGAGGCAGGGGTTCTTGCCGGGGTCCTATGTCTGTGATGCCGTTCAGACGTAGGAGTACTCTCCCTCGCCGATCACCACGCTTTTTCCGGCTTCAACTTGTTCCAAGGAGGAGACATGTCTAAGTGGCAAAAGTTGTTTCTTGGGGCGGCCCTTCTGGCCCTCGCTTGTGTTCCAGGATGGGGCCAGGGAGCAGCCCCCCCTTCACCAATTCCCGTTCCCGGCGGGGACCTAATACCGAATCCAGATGGGTCAACCGCATTATGGAACAGTTTCGTTCCTGGCGTCGGGGCATTCCTTGACGGCCAAAACGCAGAACCCAATATCATCACGAATTTCAAGGGCCGGGTGGCCATGGGATATACCCTCGGCACCGCGACCGACAACAAGGGAAACCAGTACGCCATAATCACCGACATTCGCGTGTATCGAGGCGATTACGCTGGCGGCGTCCCTACCTATATAGGGGGAGGAAGTACATCCGCCAAAGGGCACGGCACCTTCGTCCTGATATGACTGGACC
>JBPYDQ010000957.1:0-4522 GCA_051986135.1 Terriglobales bacterium
GCTTCTCGTCAGCCCCATGCCGAACTGTACATCGGCTTGGTTGAAGTGGGCGTGGGACTGCTTCCCGGTGCGGGTGGTTGCAAGGAGATGCTCTTGCGAGCCGTGGACAGTGCGCATTCGATCCGTAAGGAGGGACGGGGAGAACCGGTGGAGCTGCTGGAAGCGATAAAAAAGACGTTTGAGACGGTCGCCACCGCTAAAGTCGCGACATCCGCCTGCGAGGCGCGTGGGCTCGGCTTTCTCTCCCCGGCGGATAAGATCACTATGAATCGCGAACGGGTACTTTCAGACGCCAAACGAAGGGCGCTCGAACTTGTACGCTCCGGCTATCAGCCGCCACAGCCGCGCAGGGACATTCCCGCGCCCGGCGAGAATATCTTGGCTGCCCTCAAGATCGGAGTTCATTTGATGCGCCAGGGGGAATACATCACCGATTACGAGGTCAAGATCGGCAACAAGGTGGCGGAGGTTCTGTGTGGGGGGAATGTTTCGCCCGGAACGCCGGTGACGGAACAGTACATCCTGGATCTGGAGCGCGAGGGATTCAAGTCCCTGTGCGGCGAACCGAAAACGCAGGAGAGGATTCAGTACACTTTGAAGACTGGCAAGACACTTCGCAACTGAGTGGCCAGCTCATAATCGAGAATCGGCCACGAACATACACGGCTTCCACGAATCGGATCGGATCTGGGGCCAGGCATCACCAGCATCAGCCAGGCTCGTGGCGAGCGGCCTATCCTCCTGCTGGGTTACAATCTCAAGTTTTTGAAAAGTTTCGAGATTGCGCGAGGGCTGGCGGTGGTGCGAGTCGGTGACAAGGCGCCCGGGTTCGACTTACCCGCTCTGATCGGCGGTGTCAGACAACGGTTTCGCTTGGAAGAGCAGCGGGGAACCAATCTCGTGCTTGCGTTCTACCCATCTAATTGGGAGCCCGTCAGTACGGCGCAGTTCACCGAATATCAGGTCGAACGTGAACGCCTGCTGGGGTGCGATGCCGAGGTGGTGGGCATCTCGGTCGATTCGATCATGAATACGACCGCGTGGGAGCGCGAAATTGGCCCATTCGATTTTCCTCTGTGCAGCGACTTTTGGCCGCACGGAGAAGTGTGCCGCCACTATGGAGTTCTGCGGACAGAAGGTCCTGGTTCGGGCGCAAGCGAGCGGGCGATCGCGATCGTGGATAAAGCCGGCAACATCGCTTTCAGTTCCGAGTACGGCGTTAGGGAAGTGCCCGACATTGAGGAGCTCTTGGAATGGTTGCGGGCATTGCGCGCCGCGTAACTGTCAACGGTAAGGACGAACATGAGAATATTTGACGGCGGTTGCGTTTTTCTTGCGCTGATACTCTTTCCTCTCGATGGTTCGGTCCCGGTTCCCCGGGGGATGGAAGGGTCTCGCAACGCAGCTCCCATCGCTGGGTTTCACGATTCAGACGCGGAGAACGCCACCGAGACGAAGTTCCTTCTGGTACCTGATCCCAAGCTGGCAGAACAACACTTAAGGGTGCTCACCCAGTTGCCGCACATTGCCGGTTCTCGGGAGGACAAGGCCACGGCCGACTACGTTGCCGGGCGGTTGCGCGAGGCCGGGCTCGAGACCGAGACGGTCGAGTACCGTGTTTGGATGAACTACCCGAGCGAAATCAGCGTAGACGTGACTGCGCCGACTGGCGTTACCATGCACGGCCCCACGCGCGAGTTCGTGAACGGGGATCCCTATGAGAACGATCCGCGAGTCGTCACTCCCTACAATGGCATGTCGCCTTCGGGCGATGTCGAAGCGGAGGTCGTCTATGCCAATTACGGCTCGCCGGCCGACTTTGACAAGCTAGGCGAATTGCACGTCGACGTTCGTGGCAAGATCGTGCTGGTTCGCTATGGCGAGAACTTTCGCGGGGTAAAAGCTTACGTGGCCGAGGAGCGTGGCGCCGCAGGCGTCATTATCTACTCCGACCCGGCCGACGACGGCTGGAAAAAGGGGGACAAGTACCCCCGAGGACCGTGGCGGCCGGATACGGGTGTGCAGCGCGGATCGATTGGGTATATGTTCAAGTTCCCCGGTGATCCCACCACCCCGGGAATTGCTTCAACACCATCTTTAGCGGAGGATAAGCGTACCCCGCCGGCCCAGTCTGCGCAGCTGGCAAAGATTCCCACTACACCGGTTTCCTACCACGATGCTTGGCCCATTCTTGAAAATCTGGGAGGAGCCGAATCACCGAGAGACTGGCAGGGTGCCCTGCCATTCACCTATCACGTAGGGCCAGGTCCGGTTCGGGTCAAGGTGCACCTCAAGCAGGATTACCAGTACCGTACGATCTGGGACGTCATCGGCCGGATTCCGGGTACCGGGGCGCCGGACGAGTGGGTCACCGCAGGGAACCACCGCGATGCGTGGGTGTACGGCGCCGTCGATCCGAACAGCGGGACCGCCGCGATGCTCGAGACGGTGCACGGGCTCGGCGAATTGCTGAAGTCCGGATGGAAACCGAAGCGGACCATCGTCATCGGCAGCTGGGATGCGGAAGAAGAGGGGCTCATCGGCTCGACCGAGTGGGGGGAGGGCCATGCCGTGGAGTTAGAGAACGCCGATGCCTACTTCAATATGGATGTGGCGGTGTCCGGCTCTAAGTTCGGAGCGTCGGCTGTGCCCAGCTTGAAACAGTTCTTGCGCGATGTAGCCAAGGCCGTACCCAGCCCGAAGGGTGGAACGGTATACGACCAGTGGGCCAAGGCCAATCAGTCCACGGCGGAGACAGCCAGACCCTCGGAAGCGATTGGAGAATCGAGCCGAATGCCAGTTGCGCAAGCGCGACAGGATGTGCCGGTCGGCGACCTTGGCAGCGGGTCGGACTACACGGTGTTCCTCGAGCGGCTGGGAGTTCCGTCGACCGATATCAGCTCTACCGGAGCCTACGGTGTTTATCACTCGGTGTTCGACAATTTCAGTTGGTTCAAGAGGTTTGCTGATCCCAACTTCCTCTACGAGCAGCAAATGGCGCGTGTATATGGCCTGGAACTTTTGCGCATGGCCGACGCGGACGTGCTGCCGTACGACTATGAGGAATACGGGAGGGAGATTTCTGCCTATATCGATGGCGCGAAAAGGAAGGCGGAATCAAAGTTCGCTGGTAAGGTTCCCGATTTCTCCGCGGCAGCCGAAGCCGCCAAGGACCTGACAAAAGCGGGAACCAGCACCCTGGAAAAGCAGAAGAGCAACGCGGATTCTCGAGGGTTGAACCAAGTGCTGCGGCAGGCCGAGCGCGCCCTGCTGATTCCGGAAGGGCTGCCCAACCGTCCCTGGTACCGCCATGCGATCTATGCGCCCGGGGTTTACACGGGATACGCAGCTGTTGTTATTCCAGGCGTGAATGAGGCGATCGACGCGGCTGACCTGGACAAAACACGCCAGCAGATTGCCGTCCTGGCCGCTGCCCTGAAGCGGGCGGCAGGGGTACTGGAGAGCTATCACTGAAATGAGAGAAGTCCGACGTTTCACTCCCGAACTGTTCGAACTTCTTCGACAGCTGAAGCGGCATAACAATCGCGACTGGTTTGCCAGAAATAAGGCGCGATACGAACAGCTGGTCCGTGATCCGGCGCTGCTTTTCATCACGGCGGCGGTCCCTCGCCTCTCAAAGCTTAGCAAAAACGCTGCCACCAATCCGCGTCCGCTGCGGGGCTCGTTGTTTCGCATCTATCGCGACATACGGTTCTCCGCCGACCAGCGCCCGTTTAAAACCCATGTTGGCATACAGTTCTCTTATGGCTCGGCAAAGGATGTGCATGCGCCCTGCTACTACTTGCATCTCGAGCCGGATGGCTGCTTTGTTGCCGCCGGGGTGTGGCATCCCGATGCTTCCGTTCTAATCCAAATTCGAAACCGAATCGTCTCGAACCCGGAACCATGGAAGCGGGTTCGGCGCAAGATTGAGCTAGGTGGGGACAGGTTAGTACGACCTCCGCGTGGATTCGATCCTGCGCATCCTTTTATAGAGGACCTTAAATGCAAGGATTTCATCACCTCGCTGGATTTCCGAGAATCCCAGGTGTGCGGCCCGCGGTTTATTCAAGACTTTATCCATGCTTGCCGGAAGATGACACCGCTTGTGGAATTCACCGGAAGAGCGATGGGGGTATTCTGAGCGACGGAGGGCATAGCTGACGGAGGAGATGGCTAGGGTGAGGATTTTATTTGTGGCTGGTGACGGCCCGCGCGGCTGAGAATCGCTTCCGAATCCCGTGCCGGCATCGCAGCTTGCGCACCTGGAATCACGGGCTCGACTGCCGGTGACGAAAAGCCGATCCAACCAGTCGAGAACAAACGGAACTTGGTTACAAGGGGAGAGGCTGAAACTTCACCCAAGGTGGATTGGCAGAATCCACTGATTCCCCCCTGGTCTTCGACTCCGGCAGTACGATCGCCGTAAGGTTGGTCGGCGAACCCGAGCGATTGGGCTCCGGCTCAGATCGCTTTCCCATAGAGCAGGTCGCCGTCATTGACGTAAAGCTAGAGCATAGTT
>JBPYDQ010000958.1:0-4431 GCA_051986135.1 Terriglobales bacterium
TCCGAACCTCAATAAGTTCTGCTGCAGGGTTCGATTCGTAGCTGGCAGTTTTGTATATCACGAGGTCCGCAGCTGCCCCCAATTCGAGACCGGCGTCTCACTTTTATCTCAAAGTTTGCGCTGCGGATTCCAGGATGCGCCTGACTGCCCGAGTTTCGGCAACGCGCATCTCGGCCCTTGTAGCTAGTGTGATACCGCCGCAAACAAATCCGAGTGCATTAAGGCCTGGAATTTCTTGTCGTCTGTCTTGAAATGTAATTGTAGATTGGAGCTGTCCGAGTCGACGGTCATGCTGTCCATGGCAACCTTCTCGACCGGCGAGGCATTCATTTTCTTGTACATCACGCCGGCCTTTACCAGTGAAGACAGGGTGGCTGCCGTCATCGAATCCGAAGTGACGACATTAAGGTCAAAATCAACGCCATTGGCGAAGTTCATAGTGTAATGAGATCCCACAAGCCGCTTCTTAATGGTGTCATAGTCGGCGAGACTTGCAGCTTCGCCTAAGGCCGAGCGCATCATGTTCTGGGTTCCCTGCTGATCGAGTATGCTCCATACCGCGCCAGAATCGACCGACGGGATCATGTCCGCCATTTGCGAATTCGAATCGAGGCCCGAAGTGTACCCATCGCGGACGTCGAGCGCGCCTTGGATGGCTGACAGATCACCGAAGAGCAGGGTGCTATCGTCGAGGAACGTCATTTCCATCCCACCCGACATCGGATAGATCGGCGTAGTGCGATACTTTGTCGGCTTGATCTTCTTTAGCGCCATTTTCTTGTTGAATGCTTTTACCTGAAACAGTCCTTGCGCAATCCCGACAATGCGCACGCCCTGCTTGGGCACTCGATAAGAGGCGAAGATCAGTTGATCCACGTCCCTGTCGGGATCAATGGCAACCCCTTTTAGCGCTGCCTCAAATTGCTTCAGATTCTCCGGTAAGATCTGCGCTTTCAACGCCATAGCCGTATCGGAACTGCGCAGGGCGCGGTAGTCGACGGAGATAATCTGCTGTATGTCTGATGGGATCACACCTCGCGCACTCGTGCCCAAGGGCATGGCCCATGCCGAAGCAGCGAGCAGAAAAACAAAACCGGTGATCCGAGCGATAATTCTCATAGAAATCCTCATATGGGTACTTAGTTCGATGCGACCTGCGCCTTGGACGTGACCGCTATTCCTATTGTAACCAGTTTCGTGTCACCGAGGATTGTACGAAGGTAGAACACATGCGAAAGAACGCGGGAAAAGAGTTATCTTCGAGGAAGCTTGTCATTGCATGTGCTTGCAATAGACTGGCTTATGGGTTCTCAGCCCGGATAATGCGAGGGCGCAGCTGTGGCCGTCGCTTAGATCAACTCTTCAGGGCAGCGGCTCGCGCGCGTGTCTCGGCCACGAATGCCGGATCCTTCATTGACTCCAAATTTATCTCCACGTTGGACAGCGCCCCTTCCATTGCGGCTCCCGCCAAGGCAATCGCCGTGGTTAAATCCGATTTCATGCTTGGGTTGGTAATTGGGCGAAGTGTCTCGGCAATCCGCGTCACTTCCCGGGCCTTCTCGGCCACTGTCAGAGGCACGCCGGTGGCCTGCCGCAACGCCGAATCGATGATGCCATCCGCGACCGCCGATTCTCTGGCCTGCTTGTAAGCCTTCATCACGGTATTGAACGATTCGGCATCGGCATCAATGGCGGCTTTCAGTTCTTCGCGCAGGACCGATAGCCGGGCGATCGCCTCGCTCAGTTGCCTCTCATACTCGAGATAGGCTTTCTTCCCTCGGGACATACTGGCCACCATAGTAGCTAATCCCGCCGCCATCGCTCCGGCCGCCGCCGATGCACTGCCTCCTCCTGGAGTTGCGGTGGGAGCCGCAAGCTGCTCGACAAAAGGCTCAACTCCAGCCCGCAGCCCACCGACAGCCATCTTGCCGCCCATAACCGCGGAGAGGCGGTTCTCGAGAATCAACGAGGAATCGAAGTTCTCCACCTGTAAAAACCACTCTGCCGCCTGTTCCAGCGCCTTCTTCGGAATCAGACCTACGATCTCACTGCTGACCGGGCTGACTCCGTAACGAGCCGCTTCCCTCTTTACGAACTCGAATACACGGTGAATCGGCGTCTGCTCGAAGTCGGTGAGATTCATGGATACTTGCGCCAGGCCCCGCACACGGAATCCCGCGCCTTTCACAAAGCGCAAGCCGCCGCTGGAAAAGCGGACCGCCTTGGCGACTTTTTTGGCAACATCAACATCTGGCGTATTCAGGAAAACGTTGTACGCGATCAGGAACTTGCGGGCACCGACCACCGTCGCCCCAGCCGTAGGATGCACCCGCGGCTGTCCAAAATCAGGCTTGCGAGCGGGATTCGTCGCAATCTCGTCGCGGATGCCCTCGAATTGTCCCCGGCGGATGTTCTCCAGGTTTTGTCGCTCCGGACTCGTCGCCGCTGCCTCGTAGAGATACACGGGAATCTGATAACGCCCGGAGATCTCGTCCCCCACATGCCGCGCCATGGCCACGCAATCTTCGATCGACACTCCCTCGATCGGAATAAACGGAACCACATCGGCTGCACCCATGCGCGGGTGCGCGCCCTGATGCTTGTTCAGGTCGATGAGTTCGGCTGCCTTGCCGACACCTCGAATCGCGGCTTCCTGAATGGCCTCGCGCTCTCCCACCAACGTGATGACCGAGCGGTTGTGATCCCCATCCATTTCACGATCGAGCAGGTAGACACCATCCATCTTCATGGCGTCGACAATGGCGTCTACTTTGCCCTTATCACGGCCTTCAGAAAAATTGGGAACGCATTCGACGAGTGTGGGCATGACGACAGCAGAATATAGGGCGCTCACCTCAGCCCGCAACCGAGGCATGGGCCAACTTTCTCTTCGATCTCGCCGGGGCTTGACAATTTTATCCGGCCCGGCGCACATTGACCTCAGGATGCCACGTCCGCGCAGCGTTGGTCGCGGCTTCATTTAACTCTAATCCTTCTCAAACGCCCGTCGGTTCGGTTCTCTGTGACCGAAACGTTTTTAGAGAGGATTAAAGCGGAGATTAAGACATGCCAAAATTCGTAATCGAGCGCGATCTGCCCGGCGCGGGGAAACTCACCGCGCCTGAGCTTCAGGCGATCTCTCAGAAATCCTGCAGCGTGCTTCGCAACCTGGGGCCGCGGATTCAGTGGGTACAGAGCTACGTCACCGCCGACAAGATCTACTGCATCTACATCGCGCCTGACGAACAAACCATACGTGAGCACGCGACACAGGGCGGCTTTCCGGCGAACCGCATCTCGGAAATCAAAACCGTGATCGATCCGACTACAGCCGAGACCGAGCATCGATCGGCGGCAGGGAGCTAGGCAACCCCCGGGCGCGGCCGTCAGGCAACGGCTAGGGCTAGTGCGGGTGGCGAAACACGCCGATGCCCAGACGAACCTGTAAAGTGTTGATGCCGGGATTGAAACCGCTCAGTCCTGCATTAGAAATGTGGAGGAATCGTGCGTCCATGCTCCAGGTCCACTTGTTGCCCAGGTGATGAAATCCAAATGCCGCGGTGGGAGTGAAATTGACGTCGGAAGTCCCGGGCGGCACCTCGTTCCCGGTAAACAACACCCCCCCGCCCAGTTCGAAGTACGGCACGATCCGTCCATGGCGCACGAAATTCCACTTTAGCCCGAGTGGGTTTATGGCAAATCCATAGCTGGTGTTGGCCGGTTCAAAGATCATGAAAACCGGCTCTAGATCTACCGCGTATTCCAAGCTGCCCCTGAGAAATCCTGGCCCATGCGGGGCCGTCAGGTTCCACCCATATCGCAGGCCCGCGTTGAATACGCCGGTACTGCTGGTTCCGCCGGGCACGGAATATCCGCCCCCCGTCCAAACTTGCATCTCGGTCCCCCCCGGCACGGGTCCATTTTGTCCAAGTGCCGCCTGGGAGCAAATAACCAATAATGCGAAAAAAATGACTTTCCACCCGATCTCTTCGCGCACGTTTTGTCCTTTGTGGTGATTGTCGCTGAAACTTGGATTGTATCGTGTGATCTCAGGTGGCCTCGGGCATACCCTTCGACGGCGCTCAGAAGCGCTAGGGCGGATGCCTGCGGGGCGGGTTGCCTCGAGCGGGAATCTAGAAACCCGCAACCGGAAACGGTAGAATCTGCCAATGTCGACGTCCCGCCAGGTCGTAGTCTATTCGCGCAAAGGCTGCCATCTCTGCGAGATTGTCAAAGAGAGTTTGATAAAGCTGGAGCGCAGAGGCGGGTTTCACTGGCGCGAAATCGACGTTGATTCTAACGAGGATCTTCGCCGCCGGTTCACCGACGAAGTCCCCGTCGTCTTCATCGACGGCCGCAAAGCTTTTAAATACCACATGGACGAGCGCGAATTCCTCCGTAAGCTCTCTAGCTGAATCAATGGCAGATGCC
>JBPYDQ010000959.1:0-3823 GCA_051986135.1 Terriglobales bacterium
GGAACTGGAATCGGAGTTCGACGGTTGGAATCTGCGGGGAAGGGCGGACCAGCAGCAGATACGAATCACCGACGGCATGCAGTGCGCTGGAGCCGCGGAAAGCGCTGCCAATCTCATAACGGCCGACGGATTTTCGGACGTGATGAACGACGATCAAGGCGGCCTGAGAGGCATCGCGCAAGCGGAGCAGGGTTTGGCAGAGGGCAGCCATGGCGCGGGTATCGTTTTCGTCCTGATCGTGAGTCGAGTACAGCGGATCGAGAACGACCACATCCGCTTGGGCGGCGCGGATGGCGCCGAGGAAGTGATTCAGCCCACGCGGTGCGCTGAGCAGATGGCCGGTGGCTTCGGTGTCGATGAGGAGATTGCAGTCGGCAGCCGAGCCGATGGGTTTGCGCATCGGGGCCAGGCGAGCGGCGAACTGCGGAATTGGCAACTCAAACTGGCAGATGAGAACCCGCCGCGGCCTCGGCACCTGGAAACCGGCACGCGAGCAGCCGGAGGCCAGAGCCAGTGCGAGATTAGCCACCAGCAAAGACTTTCCGACTTTCGGTTCGCCGCCGACAAACAGAATTCCAGCGGGAGGCAGCAGATTGGGCTCGATGAGGGCGGGCGTCGGCTTGGGGGCGTGTTCGAGTAACTGCCCCAACGACAGGACACCTGCAGCCGATGAGCCTTTCGGCAAAGTATCCTTCACAGTAAAGCCTCCTGGGTGGCGTCCAGCAAGATCGGTTCCTCGATGGTGGACACTTTGCGAGAGGCTGCCAGACGCAAGGCGGTCAGAGCGAGTTTGTTCACTTTACGCGGGACGCCTTTGGTGGCTTGATAGAGCGCCTGGCGGGCGGTGTCGTCAAACAACGGCTGATGGACACCGGCGGCTTTGAGTTGCTGCGCTAGGTAGGTATCCAGTTCCTCTCGCGAGAAGCCTTCCATGTGGTAGTGAACAGCAATGCGTTGCCGCAAGGCTTCATGCATCTGCAGCGACAGAGCGCGCCGCAACAACGGTTGTCCGGCCAAAAGCAGCGTCAGATAGCGGCAGGAATCCATCTCGAAGTTCAACAAGAGCGGCAGAATCTCCAGCGCCGGATGAGGCAGCAGTTGCGCCTCGTCCAAAACCAGCACGGGATGCTGCTTGCGGGTTTTGTGCAAGCGCACGATGGCTTCCGAGATCTGGCCGGTTAAATCGCCGCGGAAGTGCGACGGTTCCAGATCTAGGCCACGAGCGATGTGCCGGAGAAGATCCAGGGAAGAGCCCGCGGACCAGTGCAGGTAAATCACTTTGAAGAGATTTGGATTTAACCCACCCAGCCAGGTTCGAGCCGCTGTGGACTTTCCTGAACCGACTTCGCCGGTCAGTAGTCCGGCGCCGCGATGGTCGATGAGAAACTGGAGCCGCGCTTGCACCTGTTTCCATCCGGCGTGTTCGAATAACTGTTGGGCATCGGGTTCATCGCTGAAGGGAGCTTTCTTAAAACCGAAAAAGGTTTCAAACATCGCCGTCCTCCTTCTTTTGGAGCAACTCGACGTAGTTAATGCCGGTGGGCGCTCCGCTGGGTGGTTGCAGCTTCGGGGTCGGTGGTAACTGCGCATTGGCGATGGCATCGACCGGACGTGCGGTGGCGACCAGCTCGCCTTCGCAGTGGATCTCCATCTCCATGGGATGGAGCGGATCGAAGCGCACCTCGATGCGCCGTCCGGCCAACTGGGGCGGCGCTTCATAGAAACGCCCATGCACCAGGAATGTGGAATCGCGGCGAACGAGCCGGTCCAGGCGATAAAAGAACAGCCGTCGCCAGTCCGTCGCGGGAGGTAGTTGACGGATATGCTCGATATCGCGCTGCCACCGCTGGAGCGGTGTCGTTTCTAACGCGCCGTGTTTCTCGCGATGATAGGCCGAATCCAACCACACCTGGAATCGCGAGTTCAGATCCGCGAGGGTTCGCACATGGTCACGATCGAGGCTGGCGAGAAACTGTTCCCGCACGGTCCTAAAGAAACGTTCGATCTTGCCACGCCCTTCGGGCTGATACGGTGGCGTATGCACGATCAGGATGCCGACCGAAGCGCCGATGCGCTCCAGTTGCCGGGACCGGTAGATCTTGCCGTTATCGACATACAGCCGCACCGGAACCCCGCGCGCCGCCATCGCCTGACGCAAGCAATCCAGCAAACTCTCCAAACCTTGATCGGGGTAAAACTGACCGTGGGGGACCAGACGGCTGGCATCATCCAGAATGGCGCACAGAAACGCCTGCCGTTTGCCGCCGCCGTCCCGCTCGACATAGGGACCGTACATCAGGTCGGATTGCCAGATCTGATTGGCATACTCGGCTGCAAACTTCTTGAATCCGTTTTTGCTCAATAGCTGCCGTGTGGTCAGACCTTGTTTCTTCAAGAACCGGTATAACGAGCTTTCTGATAATGGAGTCGTCCCGTCCTCCGACACCAGCGCCAGTTCGCGCAATAATGTCGTGCCATTGCGGTGGGGATTCTCTCGTTTCAATCGTTCGATCAGTTGGGCCAACTGCGGCGTGACCACACGGGACTTGCCACGATCGGAACGCCGCTGCGGCGCTAAAGCTTCTAAACC
Source organism: Terriglobales bacterium (assembly GCA_051986135.1). GTDB lineage: Bacteria > Acidobacteriota > Terriglobia > Terriglobales > Acidobacteriaceae > Gp1-AA122. Next base: position 2,591 of record JBPYDQ010000959.1, read on the forward strand.
ACCGGTGCGATAGCGCACCGCCCAGTGCAACAGCGTGTCCACACCGATCCGCCGCCGATCGGAAAACGGAATATCGTAGTCATGCTCGGCTAACTCGCGCGCCCGGCGGATGAGCTCGCCTCGCGGCAGCCTCTCCAACACCAGCGTCGCAATCAAGCCATAACGGAATAACGCGATTTTTTCGGCTTTCGAATCCATCGAAACCTCCTTGGCGCCAAACCCTACGCCGAAGAAGATCCCGAAGGAAGGCAAGTGTTCTGTGGGAACCCGGCCGCAGATAGGACCGGCCGCCGTATCCTGACGGGTACCCCGGCCGGAGCGAGAAACGCGGGCCAGCCCAACAGGTGTTGCCGTAATTGATCAAACAGAAACCGATGCCCGCCAACCCACCCCGTTTCCTCCAGCATCTGGATCGCTTTCTTCACGAAGTCGCCGGCCACCCTCGGCCGCACCCGTGCGGCCAGTGCCCCGGATAGGCTCTCGGCCTGACCTTGGAATCGACGCACCCACTGCTGCCCACGTTGATAGGGCATCCCCACTTGACCTGCGGTTTCCGCCGCTGCTTGCAGCGTCTGACCGATTACCAGCCGCGCCTTCAAGAAGGCGCCAATCACCAGAATCGTGAATCGCAGATACGGCAGCGCGAACTCCGGCAAGAGCGACACTGTCCGTCGGCACGCCGAACACAGATAACGTCGCACTCGGATCACACACTCAGAATCCAAATCCGCCACCGTGCGCGGGTAGAAGCCATGGCACACCAACGGCTGCTTCGATGCGCACTGAGGACAACTGGCCGGTCGGCACCGATTCGCTTCCTCGCCTGAACTGACCCCCTCGATGTACTGCTGGATTGAGCCCCCAAGCGGGTATAACATCTGCATCCACACCTCCTTCGGAGGCTATGCGGAGGGCTTTGCGTTGGTCGCCAAACCGAAGATGCGCGAAGTCCTCCAGCTGAGTGCCCTGGTCGTTGTTTTGGACTCAGATATGGAAGGATACTGGGCAGGATTTGCTGCTGACTCTCTGTTTCAACCAGCTTTCACTTTCTCCTTCGCTCTGCTGTCGAATTCCTCTCGTCGCAGCCGAACCTCAATCTGACGGTTCTATCAAACGAAAGGGGAAGCTATCGCGGCGCGTTACACTATAGCGGGCACCTGTTGGTGGAGAACCGGAACGGGCTGATTGTGGAGGCGATGGCTTGGGAAGCCAATGGCAAAGCCGAACGTGACG
>JBPYDQ010000960.1:0-4891 GCA_051986135.1 Terriglobales bacterium
ATTCGAAAGACTATCCGAAGGAGCGGAAGTGACTGATCCTCTGAAAGAGCAATTCTTCGGTACCTATGGAGCGCTCAACGACAAATTCGGTGTCCGATGGATGTTTCACACGGAGACAAAAGCATAGTTGAAAACGGCGAACAACCTCATCTAGGAGCGAACCAATGAAATACATTTTGTTAATGTCTGGCTCAAAAACAGGGGTAGACATGTATCACGCCTGGTCGCAGAGGGATATCGAGGCGCATATGGCAGTCCTCCAGGGCATCTCCAAGGAGCTGGCAAAATCCGGAGAGTTTGTGGCCACACAAGGCTTAGCCGACCCGGGTGAAGCTCGGCTGGTGCGCGGGGAGAAAAACGGAATCCCGGTTACAGACGGGATTTTCCCCGAGTCCAAAGAGTTTCTGTTGGGATACTGGATCGTTGACGTTGCGACGGTTGAACGGGCCGACGCCATAGCGGCCCGGATTTCGGTGGCGCCGGGACCTGGAGGAATACCTACCAACATGCCCATTGAAGTTCGGCGGTTGGCGACTTATTCCGAGCCTCAGTCCCAATGACGGCATGTCGAGAATGTGGCGCGCGCTCCGACTAGGGGTACGAAGGCTAAGGACGGGGCGCCAAATGAAATGAGAGGAGCGAAAAAATGAAATACATTTTGATGATGAACACGATGCGAGCCGGCCACGGGGTCCCGCAGTGGCCGCAAAAAGACTTTCGGGCACACATCGCATTTATGATCGGACTTGACGAAGAGCTTCGCCAATCCGGTGAGTTGGTTTCAGCCGAAGGACTTTCTTTCCCGGATCAAGCCAAGCTGGTGCGAGCAGGCAAGGATGGCGTTCCGATCACCGACGGCGTATTCCCCGAGTCCAAGGAGTTTCTCGCCGGTTTTTGGATCATCGATGTCGAAAATCCGGAGCGGGCGTATGCCGTTGCAGCCAAAGTTTCCGCCGCCCCCGGTCCTGGTGGAGCGCCGTTGAACATGCCGATTGAAGTACGTCCCATTATGAGCGGGCCGCCACCGGAAATGCTGTAAGGGAATAATGATGACGAAGGCCTGGGATACAACTTCCGAGCATCTGTTGCGCGAACTCGCGCCGCAGGTGCTCGGCGCGGTCGCTCGCCGTTTTCGCGACTTCGCATCAGCCGAGGACGCTGTGCAAGAGGCGATGATGGCGGCATTTAGGCAGTGGCCGGAGGAGGGGATTCCGGATAATCCCCGTGGCTGGCTGATTCAGGTCGCATCTCGACGCATGACCGACCAACTGCGCAGCGAAATTGCCCGGCGCCAAAGGGAAACGGCAGTAGCCAGCGAGCCGGAAACCGAGGCAACCGCGGTCGATATTGAGACTGACATGGATCCAAACGACACCCTTATTTTGCTGTTCATGTGCTGCCACCCAGCCCTGACCGCGTCCTCGGCGATTGCCCTCACACTGCGGGCGGTCGGAGGGTTAACCACGGCCGAGATTGCGAATGCGTTTCTGGTTCCCGAGGCGACAATGGCCCAGCGGATCAGCCGCGCTAAACAGAACATCAAGGCTTCGGGAGTACAGTTCCAGATGCCGACCAGAGAAGAGCGGGCCCAACGGCTTGGCTCGGTGTTGCATGTGCTCTACCTGATTTTCAACGAGGGTTACACCAGCACGAGCGGCGCACAGTTGCAGCGACTCGAACTGTCGCGCGAAGGAATCCGCCTGACCCGATCCATGCAAGCCGTTCTCCCGGACGATCCCGAGATCGCGGGCCTGCTGTCGCTCATGTTATTGACCGATGCCCGCCGCGCAGCCCGAACGGGAGCGAATGAGGAATTAGTCCCGCTCGACAAGCAGGATCGCAGCCTATGGGATCGTGATGCTATTTCCGAAGGCACTGCCCTGTTAACCCGTGCGCTCTCGAAAGGCGCAGTCGGACCATATCAGCTACAAGCTGCAATAGCGGCCGTTCATGACGAAGCTCCCCGCCCTGAAGACACGGACTGGCCCCAAATCCTGGCGTTGTATGAACTGCTGAAACGAGTGTCTCCCAATCCCATGGTGACACTCAATCATGCAATCGCGGCAGCAATGGTACACGGCCCGTTGAAAGGTCTCGAACTGCTTCGAGCGCTTGACGCCGATAGCCGACTTTCCGAGCACTATCGTTTGCACGCCGTTCGCGGCCATCTCCTGGAAATGATCGGCGACTATGAGAGCGCCATCAAGCACTACCGGATTGCGGCTGGTCGAACCACCAGCATTCCAGAACAGAATTACCTGATGACGCAGGCAGCCCGCCTCGCAGAGAGGACAGCAGAGTAAAGCTCATCGCGTTGACGAACAAGCTGACTCAACGACGCATTACTCTACACTGGGTGACGCCGCCCCGCCGTCAGGGGATTGACTCGCGAGTAGTTGGGCTCCCCAGTTGCGACGCGAGAGCGCTCGGCTCGAATCGCTTTGGGTGTTTCATCTGTAAGGTCTTGCATGACCTGCCCGCGGATGGCGCGATCAGAATCGAGGAGCCATCTAAGGTGGAGTGAATCCTAACAACTGTACTTATAGGTTAGGTGTGTTAGACGGTGCCTTACGGTTTTTTCCTTGACAAACGCACTATATCGAAGCTAAAAGTAACCGTTCGTAAATTCCCCGGGAACAGTGTACCCCTGAGCAAAGTCCCGCCTAGACGTCGTTCCCGGCGGCAAACGTACCATCGCGATTCTACGTGTCTCTGGCGGGAACGCACGGCTAAGGAGCATCCCCATGGCAAGAGCGAAAGTCCATCCTGCTCTTTTGGTTGTTCTGGTTTTATCCGTTCTCGCCAGTCTGGTCATTCCCACCTGGGCGCAAAAGGACACCGGCAGCATCGTAGGTACGGTGAAGGATCCGAGCGGTGCGGTAGTGGCAAACGCCAACGTGACGATTACTGATGTGGAGCACGGACAAGTTCTTACCGCCACCACGAACGCAAACGGTGAATTTGTGGCCAGCCCTCTGCGCGTTGGCCGGTATACGGTGAGCGTGGTTCAAACCGGATTCAAGCAGGCAGTCTCACCGCCCGTTGATCTCGATGTGCAACAGCGTATTGCCCTCAGCATCGTCTTGCAGGTCGGACAGGTTTACGAGGCAGTGGAGGTGAGCAGTGCCGCGCCGCTGCTGGAGACGGAAACCTCTGAGCTTGGGCAGGTGGTCGACAGCCGGCGAGTTGCGAATCTTCCGCTCAACGGTCGCAATTTTGCCCAACTAGCCTTGCTGACCGCAGGTACTGCGCCTAGCGAACCGGGAGCTCGTGATGAGCAGAATTTTGGTTTCAGTGCCGGCGGCGCGCGCTCGCTGCAGAATAATTTCCTCCTCGACGGCATCGATAACAACTCCAACCTCACCGATTTGCTGAACGAGACGAACTACGTCATTCAGCCGCCGGTCGATGCGTTAGCCGAGTTCAAGGTCGAGACCAATGCCTACAGTGCCGAATTTGGCCGTGGTAACGGGGCAATTGTCAACGCAGTGATTAAGTCAGGCACCAATGAAGTACACGGCAGCGCTTGGGGTTTCCTGAGGAACAATGTGCTCGACTCGCGCAACTACTTCGATCCTGTGGGTCAGGGCGCTCCTCCCTACGAGCAGTATCAGTTTGGCGGCACCTTCGGAGGACCAGTTTATATCCCGCACCTCTATAACGGCCGGAACCGAACTTTCTTCTTCGTGGATTATGAGGGGTTGCGTATTCACCAGGCAAGCACCCAGACTTTATTTCTGCCCAACATGGCGGAACGGGGGGGTGACTTCTCGGGATTGCTGAATCTCAGCGCCCCTGTGACATATGCCACCGGAGGTAACGTTCTGGACTGCAACGGCAATCGGACGTATCCCGGCGAAATTTTCGACACACGTCTCACCAACACCGGCCCCAGCCCTGTCACCGGCCTTTGTGGCGTACCAATCGGTGGATACACGGGCGCCGGCTTTCCCACTAACATCATTCCGTCAAACAAAATCGACCCCCTCGCGGCGCGCCTCAGCGCCCTGCTTCCGCCACTGAATGCAAACGGGAGTCAGGGGTACAACTACATTGCCAACCCTGTCGAGACCACTCATCGTGCCAATTTTGACATACGCATTGACCACAAGTTTTCCGACAAGGACAACTCCTTCTACCGCTTCAGCTACGAGGACCAGCCCCGCCTGATTCCGTCTCCCTTCCAGCAAACGCCGCTCGATGGCGGCGGCTTTTTCAGCGGCATTGAGGACAATTCCTATCGCAGCGTGGCCTTGAGCGAAACCCATCTTTTCCGGCCCACGTTGGTCAACGAATTTCGTCTTGGCTACAATCGCATCAACTCGCATCGCTATCAGCTCAATTACAACACCGACATATCTGGAGAACTTGGTTTTCCTGGGGTACCGTTCACCCCGATTAACGGCGGCTTGCCGCAGCTCACCTTTTCCGATGGCAGTGCACCCACCCTGGGCAGTCCCACCTTCCTCCCCTCCGTGGAGATCCAGAACACCTATGTGCTCTCCGATAATTTGACCTGGGTGAAGGGCAGACACTCCCTGAAGTTCGGTACGGAGATTCGCCGCGAAGAGTTCACCATCTTTCAGCCCGCTGCTTCGCGCGGCGCCGAGGGCTTCGGTCCGGGGCTGACAGATAACCCTGGCAATCCGGGTGCGTCGGGGTCAGGCTCGGCGTTCGCCTCTTTTCTCGTGGGATTGGCCGACAGCGGATCAATCGTTAACTTGCATAACGTCGATTACTCCCGTCCTCTATATTCCTTTTACGCGCAAGATGACTGGAAAATGACGCCCAAGCTGACCGTGAGCCTCGGGCTACGGTACGAACTATTTACTACTGTCAAGGAACGACACGACGAACAGGGTACCTTCAACCTCGAGGACCCGACCCACCC
>JBPYDQ010000961.1:0-9386 GCA_051986135.1 Terriglobales bacterium
TCATTGGGCAATGAAATATGAGAACAAGCGGCTCACGGTCGCGCGTGTCGCGCCAATCACTTCCGCAATTTCTTCGTGCTTAAGCGTCAGCTACCTGGAGAAAGCGCCAAGCATTTCCAGACTCCCAAGAGAGCAAGAAAGCAGCAATTTGGCGAACCTCTCAGCAGGGGAATGGGTAAGACCCAACGCAGGGATTTCCTGGTACGCTGCGTAGTAATTCCGACTGAGCTGCTCGGCAACTCGCAGTGCGACTTCGCCGTACTCGCGGAGAAATTCGAGCAGCGCATCCCGGGCAATGAAGTTGGCCTGACCAGGTTCCATCATCTCCGCTGTCACTTCGTAAGGATGATTGGAAATTGTCGCGTTTAATCCGAGAACATTACCGGCTTCAGAAAGCTTGGTGATCATGGTTTTACCTTCACTCGAGGAGGTGGAAAGCTTTGCCTTGCCCGTCGAGAGGACGAACCTTCCGCGTGGTTGTTGTCCTTCGGATAAACAACATAGCTGACTTTGGAAGGGTTCGCTGTGGACTTGATCCCGTTCAGCTTCTGTAGAGCAGGCAGGGGCAAATTGCAGAATAGGTGTTCCTCGCGAACTGGGCAAGAGATCGAATTATCGAGAATAGTCAGGCAGTCGAGTAACGAACTGGCATGACTTACCTAGCCGCCACCGGAATTCGAGCACTGAGGTTGTGATTGCCATCACGAAAAACGGTGACCCCAAGCACCGCGCACTTCCCACCTGCAAGGCAAAAATCGCGCTGGATATTACTGCAATCAAGGTGACCAGCGGGTTCAAGTTTCCCTATTTGACACGCCACAAAGGTCAAAATCCGGGCCCGTATTTCTTGGGACAAAAGGAGAAATTAGCTATGGGAAGTGCACACAGATATCGCGTGGTTGCTTGGTGGAGTGCGGGGAGAAGCGGGCTGGCAAAGTCCGACTCCGCACCGAATGCCATTCATTTTACCGCCCCGCCTGAATTTGGTGGTCTGGAGGGAAGGTGGACGCCCGAGGATTTGCTCCTTTGCGCGGTCGCCAGTTGCTATACAACCACCTTCCGCGCTCTCGCCGATTATTCGGCATTGGAGTATTCGGACTTGGGAGTAGAGGTCGAGGGAAGGGTGTCGAAAGCTGACTCGGGTTATGCTTTCAGCGAAATGGTAATTCGTCCGAAGTTAAGCATTGCGAGCGCGGAAGAACAGGCGCGTGCGGTCAGTTTACTGCATAAGGCTAAGGCAGTGTGTCTGGTTTCGCGCGCACTCGCCGTGCCACAGGTATTTGAACCACTTGTGCAAGTGCGTGAACCACGCGGGGAATCTGGCCACAATGTACCGGCCGAAAAATAGCAGATACCCGATGAACACGGTGGACACCAGGCCACCTGCCAGGTATTCATTGTACGGCGCTGATGAATCGAAACCGCCCATCGGGGGAAAGTCAGCAGCAGATGGGCGATACCCAGGGGTACAACTCGAGGAAGTGTCCTTGACGACAGCCAGTCCTAATCCCTCTCGTCCGACCTTACCCATCGCAGTATGGTTCCGCATGAACGGCCAAAGACGGAACCGAGATCACTATCCGGCCGATTCGCCAGGGACACGAACCGCCGATGGTCGAATTCCACGGAACACTCTCGAACCGGACAGACTTGCGCGATCTCTGCTCCCTTAGCCTGGCGATCGGAACCGCCCATGAACGCCTAGCCCGTTGCTTGAGCGACTACCAACGGGAGACGGCGGTGGCGGACTATGCATTCCATCCAGGGCGTAAGCCGGCTCAACAAGTTGCAAGCGGGCGGAGAGGCTGAGACAGCCGTGCTGATGTCAGACCGATGGCAGCGTAAAGGCATGGGAACCGAAACGGCTATGCCGTCTAATCCAGATGGCCACAGATGAGAAACTGGAGCGGCTGGTGGCTGAAATGCTGCGGGATAACCGACCATCCAGTCCATTCTCAAGAAACTTCGTTTCCGTTTGCCCTGGTTACGTGACCTAAGTAATCCGGGCTGTTCTTGACCTATAAACGCCGCTCAGTTTCACAGGCTCTCTTTCTACTCCCCTGGTGCATGGCCCTTTCTCGGCGGTCAAGATTCTTGGTTGTGATCCGAGTCACACTGCCTCGTGACTCCCATTCCCGACACCCGCTCACCCTTTAGGCATGCTTTTGATGAAAGTCACTACTTGCACGGCTTTCGCTGGGAGCTGGGATGAATTGGAGTTGCTGGAACCGGTGAAGAACTTCTCTTACCCTCGAATGCTCGCCGACGCGACGCTGATCGTGATCTCGGCGACTCACGTCGCTTGCAAAGAACAGAAGAAAGCGCTGGGCGGCCGTAACTTCAGCGCGCAACTTATGCAGCAAGCCGGAGCATTGCCATGACCGACCTGAGCACTACTTATCTTGGACTTCGCCTGCGTACGCCGCTAGTAGCCTCCGCCTCGCCCCTCTCGCAGGAACTCGACCGCATCCGCCATCTCGAAGATGCAGGCGCTTCCGCAGTCGTACTATATTCCCTTTTCGAGGAGCAGTTACGTCAGGAGAGCCTGGAGTTGGACTGTCACCTCAGCGCCGGCACCGAGAGTTTCGCAGAGTCGCTTACGTACTTCCCTCAGCTCGGCGAATTTCACACCGGCCCGGAGGGATATTTGAATCACATTCGCAAGGCGAAGGAGGCAGTTGATATACCCATCATTGCCAGCCTCAACGGTTCGACTTTGGGTGGTTGGACAAGCTATGCCAGGCAGGTGGAGGAAGCTGGGGCTGACGCCATCGAATTGAACGTCTACTTCGTTCCGACAGATTTTGATTTGTCTGCCGCTGAGGTGGAGCAAGCATATCTCGACATCGTCCGAGCCGTGAAAATGACGGTTCAGATCCCGGTGGCGGTCAAGTTGAATCCGTTCTTCAGTAACTTGGCCAACATGGCCAAGCGACTGGACGCGGGCGGCACAGACGGGTTGGTTCTTTTTAACCGCTTCTACCAGCCCGATATTGACATTGAAGAACTAGAAATAAAGCCCAGTGTCCTGCTAAGTACATCACAAGCCTTGCGCCTTCCTTTGACCTGGATTGGTATTTTGTATGGCCGAATCAAGGCTAGTCTAGCTGCCACCGGCGGAGTTCACCGTGCCGAAGACGTCGTTAAGATGCTCCTGGTGGGCGCCGATGTCACCATGCTGTGTTCCGCCTTGCTTCAGAATGGAGTTAACCATCTGCGTCATGTAGAAGGCGGCCTGCGCGAATGGATGGAGAATCACGAATACGAGTCGGTCCGTCAGATCGAAGGCAGCATGAGCCAGATACGCTGCCCGGATCCGGGTGCCTTCGAACGCGCTCACTACATGCGAGCAGTAAAAGGCCTGGCATATGTGCACACTTAGTCTCGGCGGGGCGTTGTGACAACCGTCTTATGATTCCAATCCCATTGGCCTGAGAGCTGAACTCCTCGACAATGATTTAGGTTAGAGGGATTCCATGATGATGCCTTACAGACTGGTCGATCTAATCGAGGCCCATTCTCAGGCATTGGCTCGAGGCCTTCTCAAGGGTCGGGATTTTACAAGCGGCTCATATTGACTGGCAGTGGCATGGATGGCACGCATTCCAGCGGTCTAGCAACTAATCTTCATGTTTGGGAGTAGGAGTAGATGACAAGACATCCAGGCGATAGAGGTCGAACGTCGCCGTGACCGAGAACTGTACATCAAGATCGGCTGATTCAGCGGCAGCAATCGAACACCTTGAGAAGGCCGTTTGGTTCTCAGTCCGCTCACATGCTTCCACCAGTGTCCAGGCCATGAATCGCTGAAGACTTGAGGCGGGCCTATGTGGACGAAAGGCAAACACGCTCTCAGGAGTCATCGCCCGAGCTTAGACCGCCATCTCGAACATTGCACGATCACGAAGGTAACAAGTGGCTTCTTTTCTTGCAGTTGAGATGGCGGAAGCGTGTGCGAGTCGAACGCACCGAAGACGGGCAAACCCGCCTCCCGCCGGTTTTGAAGACCGGGAGGATCACCGGACCCCATGCGCTTCCGTACTTGTGGAGTTACCTACGCTACTTTGGTTGAGCAGCTACCCGCAGATACGGCTTCAAAGTCTTGAAACCACCAGGAAATTTCTGTCTCGCCTGGTCATCCGATACCGACGTCGGGATGATGATGTCGTCGCCAGGTTTCCAATTCACCGGCGTAGCTACATTGTGCTGTGCGGTGAGTTGCAGAGAATCCAATACACGCACGACTTCGTCAAAATTGCGCCCGCTGCTCATCGGATAACTGAACATCACCTTGACCTTCTTATCCGGACCAACGATAAACACGGTACGCACGGTCGCATTATCGGCGGGAGTGCGGCCTTCGCAGCTATCTCCGGCCTCGGCAGGAAGCATGTCGTAGAGCTTGGCCACCTTAAGTTCCGGGTCGCCGATCATCGGATAGTTGACCTTGTACCCCTGCGTCTGCTCGATATCGTCGGCCCACTTAGTGTGATTCGTCACCGGGTCGACGCTCAGGCCGATAATCTTGCAATTGCGCTTACGGAACTCGGATTCGAGGCCGGCCATGTAACCAAGCTCGGTCGTGCATACAGGAGTGAAATCCTTGGGGTGCGAAAACAAAATAGCCCAGCCATTCCCGATCCACTCGTGAAAATTGATTTTGCCCTGGGTGGTTTCAGCGGTAAAGTTGGGAGCTTCGGAATTTATGCGCAAAGACACAGTCAATCCTCCTTGTCACCATTTGACGCGCTTCTGACAAATTTCGACTCAATACGGGGCCAACGCTCCCCGTGCACGTTATGGAGCGGTGCGGAATCCACTTAGAAAGGGAGGCCCACCCCATTGTGCCGGGTGGGATGAATTGGTCAGCACCCACGCGCCGGCACGCATGTACAACACATGGTGTCCGGCATTGAGTTGCGTCTCATACCAATAAAGAATACGCGTCCCTGAAAACCGGTGTCAACGCGGTCAGATCACGGCGTACAGAATCCGGTGGCTACGCCTCGCGGCCGGTTTCACGGGGCTTGTCGGCCAGCTAAGATGAGAGCAGCAGCGGAGTCTGCCCACGATACATGAGATTTCCACGACGAAGCGGCATTTTGCTACATCCAACCTCCTTGCCAAATCCCCACGGAATCGGCGACTTCGGCGCTGAAGCTTACTCGTTTGTCGATTTTCTGGAACGGTCAGGGCATAAGCTCTGGCAGGTACTCCCTCTGAATCCCACCGGGTACGGCGATTCTCCCTTTCAATGCTTTTCCTCTATTGCAGGAAATCCCCTGTTGATCAGCCTGGAGCGACTCTCGGAACGAGGCCACCTGTCAGGCGCCGCCTTCAACAATCCCCCTGACTTCCCCGCCGATAGAGTTGATTTTGGCGCTGCTCTGGCATTTAAAATCCCCCTTCTGATGAAGGCTGCTCAAACCTGCCTCCAGAATGCGACAAGCGAGAGGGGGGAATTCGAAAGCTTCTGTCAGCGAAACGCGGACTGGCTGGATGACTTCGCGCTTTTCATGGCGTCGAAGCAGGCACATCGAGGTGCCAACTGGACAAGCTGGCCGCCCGAAATTGCCCAGCGCGAACCGCGGGCTTTAGACGAGTGGACTGCCCGGCTGGCAGATGAACTCGAGGTCATCAAATTCTGGCAATTTGAATTCTTCCGTCAATGGCGGTCATTGCGCGCTTACGCGCACCGTCATGGCGTGTCAATCATCGGCGACATTCCGATTTACGTTGCTCATGACAGCGCCGATGTCTGGGCAAATCGCGAATTCTTTCATCTGGATGCGCGAGGGAATCCGACCAAGGTGGCGGGCGTGCCCCCAGATTATTTCAGCGCCACGGGTCAGTTCTGGGGAAATCCCATCTACAACTGGGAACAGCTCGGAACTACCGGCTACAAATGGTGGATCCATCGTTTTCAGGCAGCCTTGCGGCTCTATGACATTGTTCGCATCGATCACTTCCGCGGCTTCGAAGCCTACTGGGAAATTCCCGCAACTGACAAGACTGCCGAGAACGGCCGCTGGGTAAAAGGACCAGGAGCTGACCTGTTCTCCCGAGTCGAGGCAGAACTCGGGAAATTGCCGATCATAGCCGAGAACCTGGGCGTGATCACCCCTGAGGTGGAGCAGATTCGGCATCGGTTCGGATATCCCGGCATGGCTATCCTACAGTTCGCTTTCGGAAATGACCCCCAGGGTCCGAGCTTTCGCCCCCATAACTATGAGCGTAATCTCGTCGCCTACACCGGAACGCACGACAATGACACGGTGGTAGGCTGGTGGAACAGCAAAGGAACCGGTGATAGCATCCGCACCCCGGAGGACGTCGCCAAAGAACATGCCTTTGCGCGGACCTACCTCGGATTCACGGAACAACCTATCCATTGGGTTCTCATTCGTGCCGTGCTTGCCTCCGTGGCTGATACGGCGGTCATCCCGCTGCAGGATGTGCTGGGGCTCGGCAACGAAGCTCGTATGAACTTGCCTGGCACCTCAAACGGCAATTGGCGCTGGCGATCGCGACCGGATGCGCTCACGCCGCAGCTGGCCGAGCACCTGAAAACCCTGAATCAGATTTTCGAACGCTAACGTGCTCAGGTATTTGGCGGCGCCCAGGCACTTCTACTCACGGTTATCGCCGACTATTTTGAAATTTACTTCAGTGGATTGCTGGCCGTAAACTTCGAGCTGGTTCCTCGATCGCCGGCAACCAGGGAACAAAGGGCGAATCAGGGCCTTGGCGCCCGCAGGGTGCTCTCCTGTGCTTGGTGCATCGGCCTGTCGGTCGGCATCTAAAGTTTGTGCGAGTTTGATTGGAACAGATCGGTCGCACTCGTAGGGCGGGATCGGGAGAGTTTTTCGTGTATCCTGGATCTTCACGGAGTGCCGCCGTATATTGAAGTGCCACTTCAGTGCCACTTCCCAGGAATCCTACGGCTGGGGTTGATGTGACCGAAAACGAACCTTCTCGAGTCATCCGGTAGCTGTGGTGTGTCGGATCAAGCCTAGGAGGTGACATGCGACTTCTCAATATCCGCCTTATCGTCTCCCTGATCCTGGTAATCACGTTAGTGTCGCTGGTGTCTTCCTATTACGAAGTGCGCGCGCAAAAACGCAGCTTGCGCCAGGATCTGGAGCATCATGCCGAGCAGCTCGCCGAAAGCCTCGCGCAAAACGTGGAACCGTATTTCGGCAAGGGTTCTCGCCGCCTGCAGAAGATTGTCGGACAATTTGGCAACCGTGAACACCTTGTGGGAGTGTCTATTATCGAACGCCAGGGCACCGTCTTAGCCATTACGCCCGGCCTGGGGTTGAGCCTGGCGACCCAATCGCAAGCGGTAAGGCAGTCGATGGCGGAGAACCGAGGCATCTCCCAGTTCGTGCGCACCGACAGCGGCGCGCTGAACATCTACGCGGTTCCCCTGCATAAAGAGGATGCGCTCATCGGTGCATTGGCAATTGTGGACGACGCGACCTACATAGATGCACAGCGAGCCCGTGTGTGGCGTGAAACTTTCTTCCGGGTGCTGGTTCAGGTTTTTCTTATCTCGCTTATTACCCTGCTGGTCGTTCGCTGGAGCATCGCCGGTCCGATCGTGCGGGCGGCACAGTGGATGAAGGCGCTGCGCACCGGGCGCATATCCTCTCGACTGCCCGACATCGACCTACTGCACCCCTTGGCCAAGGAAGTCGAAACCTTTGCGCAGAGCCTGACGGCCGCGCGCAATGCTGCGGAGAGAGAAGCGGAGTTGCGAGCAGCTGCCGAATCGTTGTGGACTGCCGAACGCCTATCGGTTCACGTCCGCAGCCGACTGGAGGACAGCCGGCTTTTCGTGGTTTCGAATCGTGAGCCTTACTTTCACTCCCGCCGGGACAGAACGGTCGAGGTGACCGTGCCCGCCAGCGGGCTGGTTACCGCTCTGGAGCCGGTGCTATGCGCCTGTGATGGAACCTGGATCGCCCACGGCAGCGGCGACGCCGATCGTGAGGTCGTCGACAGCAATGATCGCTTGCGGGTTCCCCCTGATGACCACCGCTATACCCTGCGCCGAGTGTGGCTTACGAAGGAAGAAGAGGAGGGCTACTACTACGGCTTCGCCAACGAGGGCTTGTGGCCTCTTTGTCACATCGCACACACTCGCCCCATCTTCCGCGTCGCGGATTGGAAGCACTATCAACTCGCCAATGAGAAATTCGCCCAGGCGGTGCTGGAGGAGATGGCCGGCATCGAGCAGCCGGTGCTGCTGGCCCAGGATTATCACTTCGCCCTGTTGCCGCGCCTGATCAAGAGAGAGCGGCCCGACGCGCGGGTCGCAATCTTCTGGCACATCCCGTGGCCCAACCCGGAGGCGTTCAGCATTTGCCCCTGGCAAAGGGAATTGCTCGATGGATTGCTGGGCGCAGACTTGGTCGGTTTCCACATCCAGTCTCACTGCAATAATTTTCTGCAGACGGTCGATCGCACGCTGGAATCGCGAATTGAGTGGGAGCACTTTGCCATCAATCGTGAAGAACATCGCACCACCGTGCGGCCTTTCCCCATCAGCGTGGATTTCCCGGAAGAATCTCCAACCGCCGAGTCCTCCTATATCGAAAGGGGCAGGCTGCTGCGGGAACTGGGAATCGAAGCCATGTTCCTTGGCGTGGGTGTCGATCGCGTGGACTACACCAAGGGTATCCAGGAGCGTTTTCTCGCCATCGAGCGCCTATTGGAAAAGCATCCTACCTACTGTGGGAAGTTCACATTCATTCAAATTGGCGCTCCCAGCCGCACCCACATCAAGCGCTACCATGACTTGCTGGCCGAGATTGAGGCCGAGGCCGAACGTATTAACTGGAAGTTCGCCGCCGGCAAATGGCGGCCTATCATCTTTCGCAAAGGCCAGAGCACGCACGATGAAATCGATCGTTATTACCGCGCCGCAGACGTCTGCCTGGTGACCTCCCTACACGATGGAATGAATCTGGTGGCAAAGGAATTCATCGCCTCGCGACACGATCACCAGGGGGTGCTCGTTCTGAGCGTGTTTACCGGTGCGGCCAGAGAACTTCGTGATGCGCTCCTGGTCAACCCCTATGACATCGAGCAGACTGCCGAAGTGATCCGTTTCGGGCTGGAGATGCGTGCCGAAGACCGCCAAGCCCGTATGGAGCGGATGCGCAAGATCGTACGAGAACAGAATGTCTATCGCTGGGCAGGAAATCTGATCGGTAGTTTGTGCGAAGTACGCCTGGATGAAAACGCACGCACTGCTATTGCCACCAGTTCCGTTGCCTAGCCAGGTGCGCTCCATTAGCCAACCCAACCGGGATGGGGAGACTAAATCCGTCTTTAATCCGTGGCTCCCACCACCATCCGGCCGGCGATCAGCTCTTCGA
>JBPYDQ010000962.1:0-6338 GCA_051986135.1 Terriglobales bacterium
ACACCGCCGGCCGCCTTCAATTGATCGTAGTGGTCCAGCTTGCAAGCGCGCGGGCCCGGGTCCTGGTTCCAGAAGCCCCATGATTGCGCGCCGTTGCCGGAGGTGGCCCCGGGGTCTCCCAACGCCGCGATGTACTGCGGCTCGATGCGCCTGAACTTCGAGAGGTCTACGCCTGACGCGTGAACCGGCTGCTGCAGGCCGGCCACCAACATGAGGAATCCCGTGGAGAGGAGCCGGCGGCTCAGGGACGGCACGAACTGGCGGACATTCATGCGATTGCTCCGATTGGACGATCTGATGACATCCTACACCCTCGCGCGCCATATTGCTATTCAATGGCTTCATTCTTTGGGAACAATTCAGGGAGTGTCCCCGTGGCAGCGTAGGCTGGCTGCGCGCGCTTTCGGCGATCACTGCGTCTCTGCTGAGTAGCATCGTCATAATTGTTGGTCATTGATGCAATCCTACACCCTGGTAGTCATGCGTCCGACGACGCTGCATGCAATGCTTCCAGGTCACGCAAACACCCGCATGGAATCTCTCTTTTTTGTCGAGCCGATTGCTGCCGAGCGTAGCGCTTAATCGCGCTCTTCATCCGTCACAACAGCTTTGTCTCGGAACACCCTGGGTGACGACCTAGGTAGTCGAAGGTGTTCTGAACAGCATGATCCATAAGGTCATGAGCTGCTGCCTGATCGTTTAGGTAGGTCCAGGAGCACAGTAAAGCGTAGGGCCATGCTGCTTTAGCAGCGGCCTCGAGATTCTGATCAGAAGTAGGGTGCCCGGTCGTATAGGCCCAACTCCATGTCAGTTCTTGCCAGATGCGACCGTGTGGCATAGGCGAGCGTTCGTCTCGAAAACGAATGCACTAGTTCAACTGGGCAAGTATAGAACACGCAGTTCGCCTCGGGTTCGCGGAAAAAATTCTCGTATCAGTGCCCCAAACAGTATTCGAAGGTGCCTTTAAGGGATGGGGCGGTGATGTATGTCGGGGAACTCGCGAGAATGGGACAAATTAAGGTCGACCTCTAAGCAAGATCGGGATTCGTTGGCACGAGTCAATGCAAGTGGACAACGTCTCCAAGATTCTCCGTCAGAGATACTACGTTGGCCCAACGACCGCGATCCGTCCGAGTGTTCGGCGGAGTATGCCGCACAAACCGCGCTCAATCTTATTCGGGGGAAATGGAAGACGCGGATTCTTTCACGACTCGAGCATGGACCAGTACGCCTGGGCGAACTCAGTCGGTCGTTTCCCCAAGCATCAAAGAAAATGCTTGCGCAGCACCTCCGCGAAATGGAACGTGATGGCCTGGTCGTGCGGAGGAACCTGAGTCGACGGGTGCTGCATGTGGAGTACTCGCTGTCGGATTCGGGCGGTCGTGCAGTTTTATGCCTCATCAGCACGTTGCGAGAGTCGAGTCGCACGAACCTGCCCTTCAGAACGGAAGAGCAAGATACCCAGTGCCCAGGCCGGCTCTCCCAAAAAGGGAAAGGTCCAGTGAACTGATTTCGTGATCCCAAAACTCCCCTTATGCCGTCAGCATTTGAGAACAGTTGCTGCGTATACCCTTGAGCGCCCAAATTATCTCAGGACATATCCCCTGCTACTCTTGGCCGATGAGTACTGGGTTGTCCTTCATTCCGCCTATGGAGTGTCTCCCGGCTACGCGACTGCCCGAAGGACCTGAGTGGACTTACGAGGTCAAACTTGACGGTTACCGTGCCCAGGTCATCAGCGGAACCCGACTGCGGTTGTTCTCACGTCACGGCAAGGACTTTAGCAGCCAGTTTCCTGAGACACATCGGGTTCTGGGTTCATCACTCTCGCCGGACTCAATCGTCGATGGCGAGCTCGTGGCGCTCGATGCCAATGGACGACCGGACTTCCAAGCCATTCAGAACTCCGCCACGAGCGGGGCGCCAGTCGTCTTCTTTGCATTCGACATCTTGATGCTGGCGGGTCGTGACCTGCGGTCGCTACCACTCAGCCAGCGCCAACAGCTCCTCCGAGAGTCGGTGAGCACTTCCAATCTAGTCGAGGTGAGTGAGAGCTTCCGGATTCCCGCTACGCAGATGATCGCTCTCGTAGAGGAGCACGGTCTTGAGGGCGTCGTCGCTAAACGGCTCACCAGCAGGTATGAGCCGGGTCGCCGGTCAGGTGCCTGGCAAAAGCTGTGCCTTACCCGCGCCCAGGAGTTTGTCGTCGGCGGATTCGTACCGGGGACGGACGGCATCGATGCGCTGCTTATCGGTTTCTACAGGGGACGCCGACTTCAATTCTGTGCCAGCGTTCGCGCTGGCTTTGTTCCTGCATCGCGTCGTCAGCTCTTCTCGCGATTGGAACCACTGATCACTCGCGGTTGCCCTTTCGTCAACGTCCCAGAGGCAATGCCGGGCCGATGGGGACAGGGGCTTACCGCGGAGAAGATGCAGAGCTGTGTGTGGGTGCGTCCGCGTGTGGTCGTCAGGTGCTCATTCCAGGAGTGGACACCAGCTGACCACCTAAGGCGGGTCAGCTACGTCGGTATCCGCGAGGACAAGGACGCGCGAGAGGTTGTGAAAGAAGCATGACTGACAAAGACGACGAAAGTGTCTTTACCGGGTCAAAAAGCAGGAAAGGAGGTTCCACTCAACAGTTCCTGGCCGCATCCCCTAACTCCCTCGTCTTGTGCAGCTTTGGTTCTGGAATGCAGGTGGGTTTGGCGGTCTGTGGATGACATCCCGCAAGTTTCGCTTTATCTTCCCCCTGCATGGGGCTGAGCGACAGACCGGATGCATGCTGCGTATGGGTGAAGTACAACTTGGTAATCGAAGGTATGGTTGCGAATGGAGTACCGATACCTGTTATCAGCATCAGGGGCTCGAACACCTTCAGCCCCCTTAAGCGCACCGGAGAGCCAATTTTCAGCAGGTATGCGGACATAATGCCTCGAATCGGCTGGAGACGGATTCATTTAGGGGCAAGCGAGAAGAAGAGGTACAAAGCCAGGCCGACAAAATTGTTTTGCCGGTTAGGTTTCGTGCCGGTGTTGTTTTCGTGCTCATAATAGGTGTCAAACTGTACGTGTTTACCTACCGGAGTCTGGCAGCCCGCATATAAATCGGTAGAACTCCACTTGCCGTACTGGCTAATGTAGAAAGGCTCGGCTGCGACGTATGGGATAAGGTGATAAGAACGAACCGAAAAGGTCCGCTCCACCTTCAATTTGTTCCTATAGCGCCAACTGAAGTTGCCAGTTTGCCAATCCTCTTCCCAGCGGTTCCTGTCTGATAATAGAAAGCCAGCCCCGAGTGGAAAACGAAAAGTCACCGCTTCGAGGACGCGATTCTTGGGGGGGACATCAGGCGCAGTTATGATGCGGTAACCAGCTTCCAAGACGAGCGGCCTTGATTTCGCGTCGTCTAAGTCGAAGACCGTCACCTGTTTCAGCTTTACCAAAGGTCGGTGATAGAGCTCGATGCTCGGTCCAAACGTAAATTGCTCGGGATCGCCACCTTGCCGATCGTCCAAACTCTGAAGATAGGTTCTCACGTGGGTATTCAGCGTGAGATGTGCATCGACTTCGGGCAGGAATTGCGTATCTTGTGCGCAGGCGGCCACGCACGCGAACAACGCCAACAATGTCCATTTCCAGAACATGACGCTTACTCCGGCGGCCGCCGCGCACCACTCATCGAACAACTGATCAATTCAGCCCAGGCAGCCCGCCATGATTGATTAATTCGGATCGATACTTCACTTCCGGTCAGGAGCTCGCGGTTGCAATCGTCCCATCCATCGATCTTGAACACTGTGGAATCCGCATTGGTCGCGTCCTGAGCGAGCGATGATCGGCTCAGAGGTGAAGCCTTTGCAGAGGGCGAGAGCGGTAGCAGTGCAGCAAAAACTGGAGTTGCGGCGGCGACTCCCGCGCACTGAATGAAGGTCCTGCGATCGATTGTCATGCGATTGCCCCTCCGATCATGGATTCTCGTGAGTCTCGGCCAGTGCCGATAGACCGAAGGCGCTTGTCATTCCCCACCGATCTCTGGCAGCAGTAAGGATTCTGGCAGCCTCCTTTGATAGACCGGCAGACGTGGCGATCTCATGCGCCTGCTCGAAAGCCCGCAGTGTTGGACGGTTCTCAAGGTTAACGATGGCGAGCGTAAAGGCTCTATGCGGATCGTTGCCGCTGCCTATGTAGAATTCAGCGCCGTGATCCGCATAAGCGAGCAGGTGTCTACGCAAAAGAGTCTCGAAGCCGCACTGTGCCGCTTGTATCTGCTCCTTCCCTTCCGCGAGCCTTCCCATCGCTGACAGCACGTCAGCCAAGCGCCAGCTGGCTTCTGGGTCGCTGCTCGGAATAGCCGGAGTCAGCAAAGCTTCCGCCTCATGCGCCAGTTCGCAGCGCAGATAAATCTCCGCCAGATGCACGCGCGCCTTTACGTACCCTGGCAAATATTCGATAGCCCGCTCGTACCAATCTGCAGCCCTGGCGTCTTGAGCTTCGGGGACCAATTCGCCCCACAACATGCCCAATTGAAAGCAGACATCCTCTATCGCCTTGTGAGCGGTCATGAAAAGGGTGATGTTGCCGAGATTCGAGATCGGCATTGGAAGATGGGCTGGGGCGACGCCGACCATCGGGCACTCGCGATTTGGAGGCGAGTCTACGTTGTGGTTGGCACGAACAACTACTGGCAAAGGTGGCAGTTGTTTATGAATTTGAAGACATTGAAACCGCAGCACCGCAGAGTGTCTGGAATTCCTGGCCGCTGAATCGCGGCGCATTTGCCTTTTAAAACCAAAAAATGCAATTTCGGGACTCTGTCGAAGAAGTGTGGGCAAACCATCCAAAAATCACCATCGTGAGCCTCCTTCGTATCGCACTTCATCTGTGAGTTAACAAATCAAGATTGAGATGATTCGAATCCTGGCGGAACCTAGTCTGGGTCTATCTTCGTCAAACTGTATTTAGGTTATCTTCAGAAAAGACCTGATAGGTAGCCGTGTGCTCCCCAACGTGTTCGGAGGGCTCAGCTGGCGGCAAAGGATGAGTCGTTTGAATCGTTCCTTCTGGCGCGTTCTTCGCAGTTGCCGCTGAGGTGGCTGGCGGATTTCCCTTGCTGCTTTCCAGGTCGTGGAGTTCACCTTCGACCCTGTTCATTTGGTCTCGTAATTCATTGAGCTCCTTGTGCAAGTCCGAAATCCGCGAATCGGAAACATTGGATTGTGCTACTGAGTGAACTCCGAGCAACGGAACCATTGCCAGGCAAAAACAGGCGGCCATCACGCACTTCTTCATCATGGCCCCCATTTTCTTGCTGCATCTTACTAGCCGCTTCAGCCGACTGTTCTCTTTCTCCAGTTCCTTCATCCGCTTGGCCTGTTCCAACTTCAACCCGCCGTACTCCTTACGCCAGCGATAGAAAGTTTGTACGGTGATGCCCGCTTCGTTGCAGGCTTGCGGTGTGGTTTTGCCATTGCCGATCGACACTTCGATCTGCCGCAGCAAGGTTACGATCTGCTCTGGTTTGTACCTCTGGATGGCCATGACCGGCTTCCTCCTCGGTGGATTCTCATTCCACCTGGTACAAAAAGCCCCCGTCACGTGACCGTCACTTGTCACAGGTGACAAGCGTCACTTGTGACAGGTGACAGTTCAGCCTGCGGCATCCTAGGATGCAGCCCGATGGAGGCAAATCCATGCCGGCAAAGGACCCGGAAAACCAGTGCAATTGAGTGGAGAACTCCGTGAGACATTCATCGAGGACTTCCGCAGGGAATTAAACCAGATTCAATCGCCCGTTGCCAGACGTCTGTACGTCTTGGCAAAACTCATCCACCACACCGATCTTCGCATCGGCGAGTATGTGGCCCTCACTGCTGCTGCGGATGTAACCGGCAACCATGGTGTAGGCGTCTTGCCCGAAAGTTGCCTTGCCGACAAACTTGCCTTCGTTGAACGCAACCGGAGAATCATTCGGCGCATTGCTGAAGCACGGTTTGCGGAGCGCAAGGGTGCAAAACGCGCTGCCTAAGTGAGAGCATCAGTGGGTGTCGCGCACGTATGGTCGTCGCGAGCCCCGGCCCGAGTCATTCATTTTCGCCCATGAATCAGGAGATTTCATGTCCAAACGTCGAGATCATGCTTCGATCGCTTCCACTGTTGCATTCACCTTGGGTTGTGCGTTGGCGGCCCTGCAGATAGCGCGCGTTATGGCGCAACAACCCGCGCAACAACCCGTGATTTACCTCAACCAGGCGTGGTCGCAGGAGGATCGCGAGTGGTACTACAACTTCTCGCAGGGTGCGACGGTCACGTCATACGATATCTTTCTTAACCTCGAGGTGG
>JBPYDQ010000963.1:0-4455 GCA_051986135.1 Terriglobales bacterium
CCGAAGCGACCACATTTCACACGTGACGATTGGCTCGGCGCAATCGGGGTGTTGCTGCTGGTGTTTCTTTCAACATTTCCGGTAGCGGTCCCCTTCATCTTCTTTGCCGATCTGGCGCGGGCCATGCGAGTGTCCAACGGCATTGCGATCGTGATGCTGTTTCTGGTGGGGCGTGCGTTTGGAGACTACGCCGGTTATCGTCCTCTGCGAGTTGGCCTCGTCATGGTCGTGTTGGGCGTAGGCATGGTCGCGCTCACGATTTTGTTGGGAGGATAGCGCAACGTCCTGGATTCGCGTCCTCGGTGGGATGTTGCTGGCTGCCAGAATGGCGTTGGCGCAGACGCCTCCGCCTGTAGCCCCAGCGGCGTCGCTTGCTTCTGCAGCCAACCCTTGGGAGTTCAACCTCACGGTTGACGGCTATGTCATCCCGCAGGAGCAGGGGTATGCGAGTCCGACCTTTACTGCCGACCGCACGTGGCTTCACCTCGAAGCCCGCTACAACTATGAAAACCTGCGCACAGGATCGCTTTGGTTCGGCCGCAACTTCAGCGTCGGGAAGAATTTAGTGTTTGCGATTACGCCGATGATCGGAGGCGTCTTCGGCAGAACCAACGGCATCGCGCCCGGTTGCGAGGCGTCGCTTACATAGCGTCGCTTACATACAAGAAGGTAGAACTCTCAGTATCGAACGAATATGTCTTTGACACATCGAGCAAGGCAGGGAACTTCTACTACGCTTGGCCTCAGTTGACCTACACGCCTGTGGATTGGCTTCGCGTGGGCCTGGTCGCGCAGCACACCAAGGTTTTTCAAACCAAGCTCGACATTCAGCGAGGATTCCTTGTCGGCTTTTCTCACAAGAAGATCGAGTTCACGACGTATATCTTCAACGCAGGCTTCACCGATCCAACGATTGTGTATGAAGTAGGGTTCAGTTTCTGAACACAGGGCGCCGACACCTCCATGTGGTATCTGCAAGCAGTTGTCGGGTGGCTTATCGCGCTTGGATCGTTCATCCCTGCGGCGACGCTACAAATACCTCATGCTACGCGGGAGGCTAATTTAGTCGTATACGAGCGAGCCATCGACGGTCGACGCTACTGAACCACGTTCTGGCTGGGATGCTTTTGGTTTCTATCGGAGTCACCACGTGTCTGGCCGCGGTACCATCGGAACGAGGCGAGCTATGGGCCTGCGGATCGAAGGTCGCTAGCACAATCGTCATATTTTTCCATTGTCGATAGGTGCGTTTCATGTGCCACGCGGATAACACACTGCTCCGCGGTTCCTCAGGAAAAGATGTGGACCGACCACAGCAGCAACGGTATTAATCTCGGAGCCACGTATTGTCACAGTCGTTCTTGACCCTGATAGTCCTTAACCACTTCTCTCACCGTAGCATAGAAATTGCCCTTGCCGAACAGCTCGAGCATGTGGAAACGGCTCTCGGCCTCAACATCTGCCAAAACATTTGCGATGACCAAGCGTATTCCTTTGTCCTTCAATACCCCGTGAAGTGAACGTATCGTCTCGGCCGCAGAGTAATCCACGTCGTCCACTGCTGAAGCGTCGATGCAAAACCAGCGCAAAGGCGGGTCAGCGGTTTTAACCAGGGTCATGACCTCCTCTGACAGCCGTTGGGAATTCGCGTAGTACATGCTGTGCGAAAAATGGTAGATGATCAGGCCTGGGGCAGCCTGCCCTTTGGAGGCCCACTGCTGTGCGTTCCAAACGCCCGTTTCGCCCGGCACGAGCACAGTGTTCTTTGGCGCGTAGCCCCGTCGCGTGTGATCAATCAGTGACAGCACAATTGCGAGCAAAATACCCTGCTCCACGCCAACCAACACGACCGTCGCTGTCGTGATCAGGGCCACCCAGAACTCCGACCTTCGTTCAATCCAGATCCTGTGCATTCCTTCGAGATCGATCAGGTCGACTCCAATCAGGAATACGATGGCGGACAAAACTGCTTCCGGCATATAGGCCAATGGCGCGGTGAGAAACAAAAGTACCATCAACACTACTGCCGCCATGACGAGAAGCGATAGCTGGGTGCGTCCGCCGGCACTGTCGACCATCTGGGTTTTGGTGGGGCTGCCGTTGACGACGAAGGTGCCTGACAAGCCGGCGCCGATGTTGGCCATCCCAAGCCCTACTAGGTCGGTATTTTCACTGAATCGTTCGTTGTAACGTGCGGCATAGGCGCGCGAGGTCGCAGCACTCTGCGCCAGTATCACCACAAACATGGAGAATGCCGTTGGAATCAATTTAGCCATCAGGTCCCAGCGCCAAGTGACCTGCGGCAACCCGATGTGCGGCAGACCGCTCGGTACCATACCGAGTACGTGGACATACTTTCCCAGATCGAGCGCTCGGCTAAGGGCGATGGCGCCAATGACAGCGATCAACGACCCAGGTATTTTCTTTGACACCATTTTCGCGCCGACGATAACCGCGAGCACACTGAGCGCAATGACCGCCGCATAAGCATTAGTCTGGCTGAGCTGACGGAAGTCGTTCCAAATCTTGGCGAGGGTACCGTGACCGCCACTTTCGAGGCCGAGCATTCCGGCGATCTCGCCCAGGGCGACTTGGATACCGACCCCTGTCAGGAAACCGATGAGGACGGAGCGGGACAGGAAGTCGGCAATGAAACCTAGCCTAAGCACCCGCGCCAGCAAGACGAAACCCGCGGCCATGATTGCGAGCACGGAGGCCAGCGCGACGTACTGGCCCGAACCTGTTGGGGCTAATCCGAGCAATCCAGCGGCAAGAATGGCTGCGGTTGCTGAGTCGGCACCGACCACTAAGTGTCGCGAGGAACCAAAGATGGCAAACAAAGCCGTGGGAATAAGAATCGTGTACAACCCGGTAATTACCGGTGTCCCAGAGATCTTCGTGTAACCCATCACCTCGGGGATTGCGAGCGCGGCCAAAGTGAGTCCGGCAATAATCTCGGACGGCACCTGTGCAGAGTTGATGGGGAGTAAGCCTTGGAGTAACTTAAATTGGGGGTTTTGTGTCCTTGTAGTCGTCATCCTTAATTCTTATCAATATTCTTATCAATCCACGGCATCTTGATATAACGTGGGTCCGATAGCAATGTCACTGTGCAAAGTTTACTACTCGTTTGCTTGGAATGGCGACCGTTGGGTAAGAGAGTGAGTCCGCTATTCGATTCGCTGCACTCGAGGCCGTCGATGTCTACGAAAGTGATGAGTTGCACGCACAGAGTGCTTGGGCGGAGAACCTGAACGCGAGAGTAACTATATAGCGATGAGCGCAGGCCCTTTCTTAAAAAGCCAGCACTTGACTGGCGGTGAGTAGCGACTGCCCGCCAATAGCTCACCGAGAAGGTACGGATGGCAATAGCAAGAGTCCAACTGCTACCAGAATTAGAGTTGGACCGTGAACTCAAGCCCTGAAAAGAGCGTCGTGGCGAGGGGAAGAGGCTACGATGCAATGTGCCACGCGAATTCGCACGCCGACTGGAAGTCAGAGACCAGCAGGTCTGATCCCCTGAAGTTGCTGGCCAAGAGTAACAAGGGCCGACAGGAGCACCTCGTTCCATTTACGTATGGGACGCATGGCAGCCTCGCCATTTGCTTTCCTTCGAGGTTCGGTATGCGTCATGGCGGCGGATCTTTCTACGACGCCGATCAGCGGCATTCCCGTGATCATCGACGGCGACTCTCATCTGAATAACTTCGGTATGTACGGCACTGCTCTGCGGGATCTCCACCAATCATCTGGAAAAAATCTGGATCCAGCCGGATGAGGGAATTTGGGAGATCCGTGGCCCGCGCCGGCCCTTTGTCCATTCCAAGGTGATAGCGTAGGTAGCCTTCGACCGCGCGGTTCGTATTGTCAGCAGTTTGGAACAGATGGGCCGCCGACCGCTGGGGTGGTCAAGCTACGCAGTGATATCCATGACGATGTCTGTCGCCTCGGGTTCAGCCCAGAGTTGAATTCGTTTGTCCAGTACTACGGGGGCAAAGAGCTTGATGCCAGCCTATTGCTAATAGCCTCGGTGGGTTCCTCCCGCCCGAAGACCCACGCGTCCTAGGCACAGTCACCGCGATCGAGAAGAGCTTGATGCAAGACGGTTTGGTCGCGCGTTATAACACGGGAAGCTCAGTGGATGGCCTGACGGGGAACGAAGGAAGATTTCTCGCTTGTAGCTTTTGGATGGTTGACAACTACGTCCTGCAAGGACGGATTGACGAAGCGCGTTCACTTTTCGAGCACCTGCTTTCGCTGCGCAACGATGTCGGACTTTTGGCGGAAGAATACGATGCCAAAGAACACCGGCAGCTGGGGAATTTTCGGCAGGCATTCTCTCATCTCGCACTCGTCAATAGTGCTTACAACCTCAGCGCTGGCACTGAAACCAGACCCGCCAATGACCGTAGCCACACTCACTCGGTGGCTGGCAAGACTAAGCGGAAACGCCCA
>JBPYDQ010000964.1:0-4128 GCA_051986135.1 Terriglobales bacterium
GAACTCGGCCGAGTCGGACAGAAATGGCCTTAATTAGAATTTAGAGATGAACAGAATCTCGTGTCTATCCGGGTCCTTCACCGAGGACCATGCTCGGATCTTGCCCACCCGGGGACAACGGTTACGCCCAGGTCGGTAACGAGTCAATTGCACGTTCGACCTCGATCTGGTTCGATTGCCGCGCTGTCCTCAGAAGTGACATTCACCGGAACGCACGGCAATCGAACCTGGGACGTACCCGCCGGCTTCTCCGAGACTACAGCGAGCCGAGGGGGCCCACATGAAATCGACGGGGCGCCGGCAAATTGCGGGTGGGGATCGTGAAAAACTGCGGGCGACCAAAGGACAGAGTATCCGTGGCGCGGACCGATATTAGTGGGGTGCAAGACTTACCCGCGCGAAAGCGGCCTCGTCAGGCAGGTTGGGCCGCCACTGCCGTTGATGCACAACTCACTCCCCGGAAAGGTTTCGACATCGAATCCCGCGCGCCTGAGCCGCTTATTGGTATTTTGGTTTTCTTCCAGCGCGAGTAATCGCCGGCCCCCGAGAGACAAAACATTACAGGCCAGGGTCGGGCGCTCGGCTGAATCAATCTCGATGAAGGAAAAGCCACGCGCCTCGAGGAGTTCTAGGGTCTCGACGGCAAGCCAGGGTAAGTCCACGAGCGCGGTGCTTTCATCGAGCAAGCTGATCAGGGACATCAAATGTAGGCACGCCGAGGGTCCCAGCCCACAGGGAAGTGGCGCCGATATTACGTCGATCCCTTTCGGTATGAGCAGTTCCCGAATCTGCCGTATCCCCGCGGCATTGGTCCGATAACCGCGGCCGATCAGCATTGTTCTGGAATCCAGCCAAAGCATATCGCCTGCTTCCCCCGTGCCGGGTGGAACAACTTCGCCTACGACCGGGATCCCGATTTGCTCGCAGAAGCCGCGCTGTCGCGCTGACTCGGCCACGCGGTTGGCCTTGCCGGGCCTCAGTACGATTACTCCGAAATCAGTGGGCAGGCAAGCATCGTGGGCATACACGGCGTCGAGGGAGAGATCCGCGGAAGCAGGCAGCGAAAGGATTTCGGCGCCCGCTGTTACCAGTCTGCGGCACAGGTCTGCGTGCTGGCCTGCGGCTTGTCGAGGGTCGATCGGATGCTGAAACCCTAGTTCCTGCCAACGCGACGCACACTCTGGTTTTTGCCAGCCGGCTTCGACTGGCGAGCACACGAGTACTCGCTTCAAGACACCCACCATCGAGTGCCCATTCCAACTGGATACCGCGGCGTCGGCTTCGAGTGTCATATCCTAAGTTGTCAGATTTATGTGATTTTACGACAGCGGCCTTGAAGAAACGGCATTGTTCACCGGAGGAAAACGACTCTGATCTGCGTTTGCGCAACATTTCTTGAAGGCTACCTCCCCTCCGCCCTTCGTGCCACCTACTTTTCGCAAGAAGCGGGCGGAAACACGACGTGCAGTACGTCTTCGGACACTCCAATCCCACCCGCTGACAGTGCGGAACTGGTGGGCACCTCACCGGTCTGGAAAACCTATTCACCTCGAAAGAGCCATCCGGAATCAGTCGGTACCTGACGATATCTTGCCTGCGCCCGGTGGAACTGCTGCGTTTTCTGTGCCGATGTCTCCTCCCGTATAATTTGGGCTTATCGAAGCCTCATGGACTTTTCCGTAATCCGAGGGGCGAACCAGCCCGCCGGCCAGGCCTTATTGTCCAGCGTTGCTCCACCCGCATCCAGCCGCAAAAATCTTCATGTGACTATTTTGTTGGCTCTGTGGGTGCTTATCTATGTCTCGAGCATATTTACCCCTCCCCTGCTCGACGATGCCGACACGGTTCACGCCGAAGCAGCGCGCGAGATGCTGCTGCGACACGACTGGGTCACTCTCTACGCCAACGGCATCCGCTATCTGGAGAAAGCGCCGCTGATGTACTGGGGCGTGGCTGCAAGCTTCCGGATATTCGGGGTGCGCGAATGGTCTGCCCGCCTGCCGCTGATTTTTGGAGTCCTGGCCCTCGTATTCGCTGCATACTGGCAGGGTCGGCGAGTTTATGGGGAAAACGGCGGATTCTATTCCGCTCTCGTGCTAATTACAGCCGTTGGGCCTTATCTTTACACCCGATTCCTAATTCCTGACATTCTTGTGGGTTTATGGCTAACCCTCGGTTTCGGATTTTTCCTGCGCACTCTCGACGAGGAGCACCCATCGCGCGCAGCCTGCTGGGGACTCGCCGTCACTATTGCGTTGAACGTGCTTACCAAGGGTTTGATCGGGCTGGTTTTCCCGATAACAATTATCGGCCTTTATCTTTTGCTGACGGGCAACCTGCGCCACATTCTGCGCATGCACCTGTTATCCTCGACCGTAGTTTTGTTCCTCATAGCGGCCCCGTGGCACATTCTGGCGGCGCTGCGCAATCCCGATCAGGGAGCGACTCGGGGGTTCCTCTGGTTCTATTTCGTCAACGAACATTTTCTTCGATATTTGAATAAGCGGCTTCCTCGAGACTATGACACGGTCCCGCTATTGCTGTTCTGGGTCCTGACCATCGTTTGGCTCGTGCCCTGGGCGGCGTTTCTGCCGCAAGCACTGAAGCAAGTACCCATAGACTGGCGTGTAGCGCGCTCTCTGGGTTCGCCTTCAGAAACGCTGGTGAACCGCTCGAAACGCGGGGCGAACCTCTTGTTCCTCATCTGGGGACTGATAATTGTCTTGTTCTTCAGCTTCTCAACGCGCCAGGAGTACTACACAATTCCGGCTCTGCCCGCCTTCGCCCTGCTGATTGGCGGCTGGATGGCGCGGGAGAGCGAAGACACCTCGCCACTCGGGCCACGGGCAGCGGGACGGATTTCCTCGCTTGGGCTGTTTGCCATCGGGATTGCCGCATTCCTTGCCGGGATGTGCTTCCTCTTTTTGTCCAAGCCTGCAACCTCCTCCGACCTTGCCGACTTACTAAAGAAAAATCCAAACCAGTACGCGCTATCGCTGGGCCACTTCCTCGACCTCACGCCGCAGGCGCTGGGTGCCTTCCGGCTGCCCCTGCTGGCTACCTCGTTGTCGCTGTTGCTGGGAACCGGAACGAATTGGTACTTGCGCCGGCGTGGATTTCCGGGGCGAGCCAATCTTTCGCTGGCGGCGATGATGATTGTGCTCCTGCTCGCCGTGCACTCAGCTTTCGTGACTTTTTCCCCAATTCTTTCTTCGCAAAAACTGGCTCTCACCCTGGAGCAACAATATCGCTCCGGCGACAAGGTTGTGGTCAGAGGCCTCTACGAGAATGCCTCTAGCCTGAACTTCTACACCGGAATTCATCTTCTGACCATGCATCAGCCTACGGGAAACATGTGGTACGGCTCGAAATTCCCCGATGCACCCCCCGTATGGATCACGGCCGACGAGTTCCTACATCTGTGGAACACATCGGCACGCGTGTTTCTGTGGACTGATCGCGAAGATCCGCCAGAGCTGGCCGGACAAGCAGCTCACGAGTTGGCTCACAGTGGGGGAAAGTTTATTTACACAAATTTCTGACCCGGACCCCGCGGTTGAAGAAGCCAGCTCGTTCTCGACTTCGCCGTCGTCTGGAACTGGAACCTGCACATAGTGTCTTGAACATGATGAAGATCGGGAAGAACGTCGAGCAGCGGCTCGCGCCGCTGGACACCAACTGATTGCTGTGTCCTCATTGCTAATGAAACAGATTCGGAATCGAGTAATGAGAACCGTTTCCGGGGGAACTGATTACCGAAGGGATTCCAGCAGGGCTCGAGTAGTTGCGGCACCAGCCTCACCCTACCGGACCAGACTTAGCCTAGCTTTTTATCTTGCGCCGGAAAGCCTGCAGCAACCCGACGCTCGGAGAGACTGTGCGGATGAACGCCACAGCGGTGCTTTGTCGCTGACTGACGAGAGGAGGCGAATTACAGCCATCGTGTTGAAGGCCATAACGTAAATCTAAAAAAGGGCAGTTCAGGTGGCGGCTCGCGTCAGCTTTCCGTTCTTAAGCACAAACTGGTCGCCCCGCCAATGCACGGTACGTCCAGCATAGGCCGCTGCCCATAACGTGAGTCCTATGCAATCGCGAATCGGAATCAGCCACCATAGGTATCGAACCTGC
>JBPYDQ010000965.1:0-12022 GCA_051986135.1 Terriglobales bacterium
GCAATCGCCTAGCTTGAAGCCTTACTCGGAAGCCTTTTTATCTTTTATCGGCTTTACGGGTCCTGAATTTTAACTCGTTCAGTCCAGGCTAGACACTGCTTTTCGAACCGTAGCGTAACTCCCTTGAAATCAATGGAACGGGGGTTTATGGATCAGACATGTCCCTGTCCCTGGTGCCGACCAAAAATTGTTTTGGAAAGCTGCGTCTCACCAGAACGGGCGTGATTTCGGGAAGCCATTGCTCGAATCAACCGCAGTTGAGGGCAAGCCCGGCTTGGCTCTTGCCCATCAGCAGTCACTCATTCTTTCCCTTGAGCGCTTCCCAGCCCTCCCACACAATGAAGGGAAGCAAGCCGAGCGCAGCCACTGGGTCAGCCCACGAGATATGCCAAACTGCGCGGACGAGCACTCCTGCCAAGGTGATCAGCGCGAGATAACCACACGCTGCTGACTCCGCAGCATCTGCTTTAAGAGCAGTGCTGCCTGTGACTGCCGCCAATCTCCGCTTTTTCTTGGCCAACCAGGGCATGAACACTACCGCTAGAATTAAGATCGCAATTCCCAGACCTGTTGTTTGAGGCTCATGGCGTCCCAACAGGCTCATGATCGAAGTCCAGGCCACGAACATCGCCAAGGCAAAGAGCAGAGCCCCAGCGATCAGGGCCGCAGGTCTCTCGAAACGTCCACGATCCGTTCCGGGAGCAAATCGTAAGAGGACCACAATTGCAGAGAACAATTCAATGAAACTGTCACCCCCAAACGCCAGCAGTGCAGGACTGCTTGCCAGCCAAGCCGCCCACAACGAGAGCGCGGCTTCAGCGCCCATCCAAATGATCGTAACTATCTGAATGCGGCGACTCTGGCGGATGGCGTCTTGCAAAGCACCAGTATTGGTGGTTCCCGCCATCTCGCCGTGAACTTTATCGCTTTGTGAGCACGTGGAGCAAATAGCCCACGGTAAATAACGTAAACCCAAGAACCGCAGTTGAGAAGTCGAGGTATTGACCTACGCTATTCTCCAGCCCCAATGCATCCGAAGGAACAAGTTTAGAGCTTCGAACAGATGAGTGAGGACGACGATTACCAGGCATCCTGCACCCACGAGCAGCAGGAGGATGTACGCTGTCTTTCCTCGTAAGAACAAGATTACCGAGTCAGAAAACAGGACGCACGTCGGAAGCAATGCAATGAGCGATTTTAGTAATGTGACATTCATGACTTGCCTCTCGCCACGGCTCGTGGTGAATCATTGTGAGTGGGTGCCTTTACACCGGATCAGCGGATCAGTGGCGAATCGAAGCTCGAGACGCGTCATAGCGTGCCAAAAACGTTTCTGGCACGCGAGAACCCGAGAACCGGCCTGAGAGGCAAGATGGGAATCACTCACTTACAAGCCGGGTGCAGGATAGGTTTTTGTCACGGTACAGGCCATGGTTCGGTTTTGCCGGCCACGTTCACGCGTTCCATTCGCCATCGCTCACAGGTTGGAATGTCGCGTAAACCATACCGCATTGCGTTCAGTTGCTTCGCTAAGTGCGTTTGAGAGCTCGTTCACTTAGATGTCCCGAGCCTTTTCAAAAGCGTCCTAGGGCCTTAAAAACGCAATTGCTGGCCTTTGTTTGAAACAACTTCCGCGAGGAATGTTTCCGAGGTGGGGCAATAAAAAAAAAGGCTGCCATTTGGAGGCACGGCGCAATTCTGGAGTCCACATCCGGTAAGTACCGCGTCACTGCGGCACCCTCACGGAGCCCGATCGCTTCCCATGCACTGTCCATTGAGATCACGGGCGGGGGGAAAACCCGTAATGCAGGAGTTGTTGCCGTTGAACGCTCGAAGCACTTCTGGTTTAATGAGTTAGTCTCGATGCGGCCCCGTAGCTCAACTGGATAGAGCATCAGACTTCGGATCTGAGGGTTGGGGGTTCGACTCCCTCCGGGGTCGCCAGTATCACGCCTAACACCGTTCCGCTAGTATTTGGATAACATTGGTAACAACTGGCTGCTCACGATTGCTAGCGGCTGCTCGAAGTCCCGAACGCCAGTTCTGTCTCAAACGTCCATCGCTGGATTTCTCCACCTCTCATTTTAGGGTTCGCAGTATTAGGAGCATTCGAGTCCAGGTTCGTGCTGAAAAACTGCTGTTTATAGAATCTCGATGCTGTGCAGACGTCGTTCTTTCTTTATCGTCGCCATCCAAATCGCGCTTATCCTTACGTCCATGTCGGCCCGCGTCGGTATTCGGCCGAAGGGCGTTCTAAAAGAAATTCACTTCAGCGGAGAATTGGGCTTACCCGTAAGCGAACTGCGGGACTACGCCGAGTACCTCAGCGGAAGTCCTATGGAGCAGCGAAGAATACTCGAAGATGGTGCGATCTGCCTTTGGCAAGGTTTCTCGGATTGCTCCTAAGCCGCTTCAGCCCAAACCTTGTTTCGACCCTTTTCCATAGTCCGGTGTGACCAGCGGGGCCAGGTGGGAGTTGCCGTAGCTTCCCGCTATTTTGCAGTCGGCTCGGTGGGTCTTTGGGGCATGGCTGGCGTCGGTGCAGTCGCAACTCAAGCGCATGTAAACGGGGATGCGGTCCAAGAGCGATTGACCTGCTCCCGCAAGGAATTTCGGTGCAACCGGTGAATGATCATCTCCTCGCCGAAGACAATTTCCTGGATAAAGAGGGGCGGCCGTCTGTAATCACCGATTCGAATTGCAATGTCGTCACCGACAGGGCCGAATGCCTCCCAAGTGGGCCGATTCGACGGGCGAGTTGGGGCTTTATACTGGGGCGGCAGTGCTGTCGTTGCAAGACAGTGCGCGACATGAGGGACCGGGGGCCGCTATGGCTCTAAGCTTGGATGTCTCCCGAACGGCAGAGATTGCGGTGGTTACGTGTCGTGGCCGGATTGTCTTCGGGGAAGAAGCGGACGAGCTAAGGCGGGTAGTTCTCGACTTGCTGAAGGAAACCAAGCGAATTGTTCTGAATCTCGCTGGGGTCGGGTACATTGACAGCAGCGGTCTGGGAACACTGGTGGCATCATTCATCTCTGCGCGTCACCGTAAAGCGGAAATCAAATTTGCGGCCTTATCGCCCAGAACTCAGCGAGTGTTGACCATCACAAACGTCGATCGCTTATTTGAGGTTTACGAATCTACCGAACAGGCCATTAAGTCCTTTGGTCGCCATCCCGATGCTACGCTCGGTAAGATTGGATGATCTAAATCAGCGCTATTGATTTTAACGAGAATAATCCCGCATAGAGCGTCACGAAGGCACCAGGGTGGTGGTGCTCCCCGTCACTCACAATTGAAGTTTGGCCTAGTGCAACATGGACCAGAAGTTCGATTGGATGCAACTAGCCCGTTACGCTGCTTCCAGAGGAGCTAAACGAGGGTGGCTTTGTAATTGGCGGGTCATTCTCTCCTCCTACGATGTCCGGTGTAAACCAAGGATGGCAGTTTCGACTTAAAGAATGTGCCCGCAGGCAGCTAGCGATTGGTGGTTGGCGCCAAGAGCAACAATCTACCCCACTATTTCACCAAGTCGGTGAACCCGAACGGCCGAGACGTCTCGGATTCACGATTTGTGGTCAACGCGGCGATATTCGTTGAGGTAAGAAAGAGTGATCGCGAGGGGAGGGGAGCGAGAATTGAGCGTGAAGTTGTTGACGAGACGGGGAAAGTCGTCGCATATGCAAGGGTTGTGGATATACCAGCAGCGGAGCATCGAACTCGATCTGATCTTTATCAGCGGGACACAACGAACGAAGACGGCCACTTCAGGTTACCGGGTCTGAATGGCGGAAAATATATGGCGCTTGCTTTTGACGAATTGCAAGACAACGTTTCAGCACCTGAGTTCCTAAACGCATACGAAGACCGCGGAGAAAACGTTCAGCTAAGGTGCTCGAATAAGCGTTGTCTCGACGGTGACCAACGGTCACTCGGGAGCACAGTAGATCGCTTTAGCTCTGCTGTATAAGGTCAGCGAGCCCTATGCCTTCGTCAATCGCGCTTCTTGCCTCGCCTTCCGAAATCGAGCCTTTACCACCTTCTTAATCAGACCTTGGCCAGTGGTTTGTCGGAGGGACGGTCAAATACGGATCGCCCGGGCCAGAGGTTCTTCCCCTCGAAAACAGCGCGTACTTCGACCCTGGAGCACCCAACCCATGTCTCACAACCGCGCCGGTCACGGGGGCGAACAGCCTTTCTAAAACGTTATCCAGGGCCCGCTGGCCGATGGGGTGGCGCGGCGGAACGAGCCTGTCGAGGTGATCTGCCCAAAAGTCGGACCATCCCGAGTTCGCTCAGCCTACATTCACTCCAGACGCGGTCCTAGACGCCTGAGGAAAGGTCGGAGCCTGTCGCGGAGCTTCCGCCTGGCCATTGCTCAATGAGACAACAACCGGATGAGCGAAAGGGCGCTTATCCGGCTCCGTATCGGCGCACCACTTGAATTGCGTCCCAACCGCGAACGATGGCAATCTACCGAGTCCAGCGCGAAAACGAGAAACCAAACTTTCACTTCGATAGCTTGACTGTCGCAACTGACAGTTGGGACAACCGGCTCTCTTTTCTAAACTTCAACGAACGAAGGGCTGTGCTCAGGGAAGTGAATCGGAGTTGTGCCTTTTTTCGTAAAAGGCTTACGCCGGAACAGGCAGAAGGCAACCGCACACTTTCATGGATTACAGAGTTGCGGCGTCCAGGGAATTATGTCGGTATCCTCCTCGGTAGCGATCCATTCCGATCTCTTTTCAAGTGCCCCTCAAGGACGCTCTCCGTTACAACGTTATGCCGTTGCCCCGCTGGTGGTGGCTGCCACCGTTCCAGTCTGTATCTTGTTGCGTCCGTTTAGTTATACAACCCCCCATCTGTTTTTTTATCCCGCCATTCTGTTTGCACTGTGGTTTGGTGAACTGGGTCCCGGCCTTTTGGCGACCCTTCTTTCCGCTTTGGCCGTCAACTACTTCCTGTATGTGCCCTATAACCGGCTCTCCCTAGGCCCAGCGGATATCTTTCGAACGGTGTTCTTCTGTGCATCCGTCGGAACGATGTGCTGGTTTGTTGACAATCACCGCAAGCGCGCTGAAATGGCCGAAGAAGCACTGGCCCAGAGCCGGGAGGATCTGCTCGCTAGTCAAGATCAGCTTGCCAAGATCATCAACTCGGCTATGGACGCAATTATTACCCTCGATCAGGATCAGCGAATCGTGGTGTTCAACGCTGCAGCAGAGAAGATCTTCGGTTGTCCAAAGTCAGCAGTTCTTGGTCACCCCATTGATCATTTCATCCCGGACCCTCTCCGAGAGATTCATCGCAGTCATATTCGACACTTTGCCGGCACGGGCGTATCTTCCCGTTCCATGTATTCGCCGCGGACGCTGACTGGGCTGCGAGCGAATGGAGAGGAATTTCCCTTGGAGGCCACGATCTCGCAAGTGACCGCTAGGGGTAGAAAACTGTGCACTGTCATTCTGCGGGACATAACCGTACGAAAGAAAACCGAAGCCGCATTGATCAGGAGCGAGAAACTGGCGACAGTGGGGAGAGTTGCTGCAACCATTGCCCACGAGATCAATAACCCCTTGCAGGCAGTATCCGATCTTCTGTATCTGGCACGGGTGTCGCCCGCAAACTCGTCGGAATACTTGCTGATGGCGGCGGCAGAATTGGCGCGCGCAGCACAAATCACCAACGCGACCCTCGGCTTTACACGTGGTGGTGGGAAGATTACTAGATTCCGACCAAGCGACGTCTTGGAGAGCATACTCACCTTGTTCGACCGCAAACTCAAATCCAAAAGCGTGGTCTGTGAGAGAGACTACTTGACGGAGACAGAGATTTCGGGAGTTGAGAGCGAAATCCGGCAAGTGCTGTGGAACCTTCTGAACAACAGCCTGGATGCTGTTGAGCAGGGCGGATGCATCAAACTTCGAGTGTCGTCAAGCCTACATGCTGTTAATGGGCCAGGTGTACGGATCACGGTAGCAGATAACGGTCACGGTATTGCGACACCCAGCGCGGGTATTCTCTTCGAGCCATTCTTCACCACAAAGGAGAATGGCAACGGTCTCGGACTATGGGTAGTGAGTGAACTGGTCAAGAAGCATCGAGGTTCGATCCGCGTTCGCTCTCGGACGACTCCTGGGAGTCCGACGGGCACCGCGTTTTGCGTCTTCCTCCCGGTCGAGTCTAGGGAGAAACGGAATTCGCCTGCCTCAGCGGTAATGGACGAGGATCTAGCGGCGCAGAATAAACTGGCTTGAACCAGGCTCTCACCTTTCTCGCTCCCCTCTTGAGGCCAACAGAGGCACGTTTTGACATAAACGACGGATGAGATCTGGAAAGTTCCTCGTGCGGCAGGTGCGCGTTTGTCACCAACCCGTTGTGAGTAGTTCCAAGTGCGGAGTATCGAACAACACCTGTCAGCGCAGGGTGAAGACCAGAAAGTAGTCCATACCGTCGCCCCTGACGAAGTCGTAAGTTCCTACCAGCTGGTACCCGGCCTGCGCAGCTTCCTCGACCACGATTTTGCGGCCGACGCCGTGGTTGACGCCGTTTCCGTTGCGATCAATGATTCCCAGGCGTGCTCCCGACTTCAGTGCCGGGCGCAGATGCTCCAGCAGCGCAACGGGATTAGCAATCTCATGGTAAGTCTTCAACAACAGCACGGCATCAACCGCCGCCCGCGGCAGCATCGGGTCATCGCTCGTGCTCAGAATGGTTTTTACGTTGGGCAGGGACTCGCTACGCACCCTGCGTTCAATGTAGCGAATCGCTCCGGGATTGATGTCAACCGCGTACACAGTTCCGGCGAGACCCACCCGCCGTGCCGCCCGTACCGTAAACCAGCCTGATCCCGCCCCAATATCGGCCACCCCTTTCCCTGGTGCGATGCCCAACGTGTCCATCACGCGATTGATTTGGAGCCTTTGGTCCCGACCGGGCGAGTCGAATATGGAGAGGTCGCCGGTATAGGGAGCGCTGGTTGCTCGCCTGGGAATCTGGGTTGGAGCGGTGTTCTGGCCGACCCAGATCGGGGCAACGAGCGGCGTCAGGAAGAGTGAAAGCGACAGAAGGCGCTGGCTGAAGAAACGACTCATTGTGCTTTTTGACCGGAAGTCACGCCTTAGGTTAGCAGGGATTCGCCGAGAGGCCGATCTCTAGGCCAGCCGTGCCCAAACGGCAACGCCAACGATAACCAGGTCGAGCGCGACGATAGTACGCAACCGTCGTGCCTCGGGCTCGTCGAGAAATACACGTAGTTCGCCGAAAAGGCTCTAGGCCACCATCCGACAGAGTGTGGGCCGCGGCCAGCTGTCAAAGCGGCGACGGCCTGCCAAGAGATCGTGATGGGCATGCATAGGCGCTCAGGGTTGGCAGATTTGTGACTGGGCAACGTAGCCGATTAGCCTAGCAGACGAAGCCAAATGCCGGTGTTCACGATCCGTGAAATAAGCAATGCTACGAAATATGCGAGATTGCTAACGAGTCATGACTCCATCTACGCGCTGGCTTTGTCGGTCAGCGCAGTCTGTTTGGGCTGATCGAGTTCCAGTTGCTCCTGACCGCTAAGTGCGCTGACCCGGCCCCGGTAGGTCTGCAAGTGTCTCGCGGCTGTATCGAAGGCTTCTTGAGCTTTGTTTAGATTCTTGCCGACGTTTTCGAACTGCGACTGGAAGTGGTCGAAAGATTTTTGGGCTTTGCCCAACTCGCGGCGGCTTTTCTCAAAACGGCTGGCGACCTCGTACCACTTGTGCACCAGGGCGATGGTTTGCAAGGTCATTAACAGAGTGTTGGGAGAGACTGGAAAGACGTGTTGCTGATTGAGCCAATCGGCGAGATCGCGATTGCGGACTGCTTCCATATATAGGGTTTCGCTCGGCAGATACATCAGGGCGATATCCGTAGTGCCGTTTTCAGGCTGAATATAAGCCTTAATACGCTTGGCTTCGGTCTTCATCACGCGCACGAATTCGGTGCGGGCACAGTCGAGTTCTGTCTCATCCCCGCTTTCGAAGATCGCAAGCACCTGCTCGCGGGGAAACTTGGCGTCGATAGGGAGCTTGCGGTCCGGAAAGTAGATGACCGCGTCGGCACGGCCGCCTCCTTCGCCTGGGCAGGCCTGTAAACCGTACATGTGGGCGGGAAGGAAGTCGGCGAGCAGGCGCTCCAAGCTGGCCTCCCCAAACTGACCTCGCATGTGCGGCAGCTTAAGCAAATTATTGAGATCGTTGATCGAATGGCCGATCGCTCCTACTTCGCGCAGCTGCTCTTCGGCGGCCTTGAGATGCTGCTGAACCTTTTCGAATTGGGCGAATCCTTCTCTAATGTTCTGATCTAGCTTCTCCTGCACGTGCCGGGTGATCTCCACCAGGCCCTTGTCGACACGCTCGCGGATACCCTCCAGCGACTGGGTGGTTCTCTCGTTCAGGCCGTCAAATTCGGTCTTCAGTTCTCGAGTAGTCCGGGCGAGAGACTGGGTCAGCTCGGTACGGGTGTTCAACAGGTGTGCGGCTTGTTCCTGGCGCCCGTGGGACAATTGGCCGTCCACCGACTCGCGAATTTCCCAAAATCCCTTCGCCAGACGGTCAGCGACCTCCTGCCGCAGGTCCCCCTTTGCTCCCTCCAAACGGGCGGCAAGATCGGCGTTGGTAGACCTAAGTCGTTCATAAATAGAGACATCCAAAATTCCGATTTGGGATGAAAGCCGATCCAGGTTATCTCGCGTCAGAGTCGTGCGGGAAGCCTTCTGGAGGGCCACATAGAGGGCGGCCGTTAGGACCAGATTCAAGATGATCAGAATAATCAGCACAGTGTCCCCAGGGTAATCGGCGACGGCTACTCTCAACAATAGGCTCGGTCATGCAAAGCAGAAAGTTGCCCTTCCCAGGCATCTCCGCGTAGCCGAAACCGATGCCTCCGGCCTTTAGTCTCGATGATGCTGTTACTCTCAACCGGAGCCCGACCCACAGAAATCGCCAAGTTGGGCGGCCGTGTCGACGTCCGCCAAGGCAGACATTCCTGCCCGTCGTTTAGCGCTCCCCATTATGATTTTAAGGCGAAGAACAGCTGCCTACATTGACGAACCGGGTACGCCAACTCTAGGAGCCGCGTCCTTGCGATTGATCCAAACCTGACAGACGCGGCTCGTTCTCATGCCTTTGCGATGGCGCAGCGTAGGGAAATGTCGCACCAGTTGC
Source organism: Terriglobales bacterium (assembly GCA_051986135.1). Lineage (GTDB taxonomy): Bacteria > Acidobacteriota > Terriglobia > Terriglobales > Acidobacteriaceae > Gp1-AA122. The sequence goes on from JBPYDQ010000965.1 coordinate 9,195, forward strand.
AGACGAGCCTGCCCTCGATCAGCGTGTGTCGAGCAATGCACTCCTCTTACTTAAGGCGGGAGAGCACGTCGCGTTGGATGTCGATGTTGTTCGGGCATACGACGGGTGCTGCATTCCCCACCCAGCCGCGAAAACCTGCTGCGGACCGGACTAGAATATCGTGGGATTTTGGGGTCGCGCGAGTATCAGAAGCGGGATCTGGCTCCGTCGCCAAAGTCGACTCTGGGGCAACGCGTGTAGGCAGAGCATCCCAATCTCGGGTTGTTCAGTTTTCCCCGTTTTTCACAAGGTTAGAGGGACCCTTGGACTGGTACCTTTGAGCGTTCCGTTCCTTGACACATGGTTGCGGGAGAAGCGACACTCCGAACGTAGCAATACGCTCCCATGAACGCCCGCGCCATCGTCGCTCGCAATACCGGAGAACCTGAAAACCAGTCAGGCGGAATCGGGAATAGTCAACAGGAACCAGGGAAAGGGCTATCGATCATGCAATCGGCGCGGCCAGATCTGGAAGCAACACTGCAACTGCTTGCGGAGCGTGCTCAATACATCACTGGAGCTTCCGGGGCGGCGATCGCATTACGCGATGGTGATCGCGTTTTGTGTCGGGCGAGTTCGGGATCAGCGGCTCCTGAACTTGGTTGCTACCTGGATTTAAGTGCCGGGCTGTCCGGCCAGAGCGTACGCATGCGCGCCGCCTTGCGGTGCGATGATACCGCGATTGATCCGCGGGTTGATCGGGAAAGTTGTAGGCGACTGGGGATTGCCTCCTTCGCCGTAATGCCGATTCTCCATGATGGTGAAGTTGTCGGCATTTTCGAAATTTTTGCGGGAAAGCCACGTGCCTTTCAGGAGCGCGATCTCGCCGCGCTCGAGCGGTTGCGGGAAATGGTGAATACTGAACTCGACCGTCCGGCCCCGGATCGTGCCAATGCCGCATCCTTTCTAGTACATGAAACCAAGGTAAGGGTGGTGCCTGGAGCCTGCTCCCCGACAGCGAGCGGTCCCGCTGCCAACCCGGTGCAGGCCGACGGGAAAGAGGACACTTTTGCAGCCGAGTTGACCGGGAGTCAGCGAGCGCCGGAGGAAAATCAGAGACCCGTCGAGCGGATAGAGGCTTGCAAAAACTGTGGCCTCCCGGTATCGGAAGGCCGGTCTGCATGCCCGGATTGCGAAACCAAGGGAATTCCGGCCGGCTACTCTGGATTTCTCTTCGCTGTTGATCACAATCCTCCTCGCTCGGAAGTTAAATCCTGGATCATTGCCAATCGCTATGTGATCGGCATGGTACTGATTTCGGCAGCTACCATTGCCTTTGCGCTCCTGCGCTAGTTTTCCTCTCGAATCACCCGTTAATTTCTTGACAACAGATGAGCAGCTGCATAAAGTTTGGGAATCCGCAACCACCATTGAAGCGCAGGTGTCCATGAAGAATGTCTACGAAGTCTTGAGGCAGAAGGAACTTGAATTGGCACGGCTAGAAAAGGAAGTGGAGGCGCTGCGTGTGGCTGCTCCGCTGCTGTCTGACGGACAGGAAACCGTAGCCGACGGAAATAACAGCAAGCCAACCCTGACAGCGAGTGGAGCCCAACAGCCGATTCGGGTCCCGCAGCCGGCCGTAGCCGCTGCTCCTCAGCCAGCAGCACGCGCCGCCGGTTGGGAAGATACTGCGAAGCGCTGGCCGTAGTCGGCTTACAGATGGTATAAGCGCAACCCAACACGGGGAATCATCGCTGTTCTGACCAGCCCGGGACTGCTGCCGGGCTGAATCATTTTTGTTCCGATACGCCCGCTGACCTTGGTGTTCACCGGGCCTTCGCAGATAGATGAGCTAACGGTCCTGCGTTGACAATTCCCAGCGTCGGACGCTAGCCCCGGCATAACCCTCTTACGTCGCTTCGTCTGTCAGGCGCGATCCGCTCCTCAAGGTTCTGCCTGTGAGTTCTGTGGATAGGATAGCCATGGGCCGTGCAACAGACGACTTGACTCAACGGCGAATACGCCGTCACGCGATTGCCGTCCCCATCGACGTTGTAGCGTTGCGCTCCGGGGTGCCGGCTTCCATACCGGGGCGCACGATCAATGTCAGCGAAGGCGGAGTTGCGACCATGCTGGCGGGGGAGTTATCAGCGGGAGAGCGGGTTGGGGTTGCGTTCCGATTGCCGATGACCCAAGAACCAATTGAAGCCAAAGCTATTGTGCGCCACTATTCCTTGATGCAGTGTGGGCTGCAATTTCTCGCAATGCCGATGGAGCAGGAAAGCGCGCTGCGATCGTGGACACAGATGGCAGACCAGGCCGCAGGCCGGACCCGTTCTCATGCCATGGGTCGAGCAACGTCGCGAGCATCCGTAGTCACCAAACCGAACAGACGCTTCCATAGCCTGCGCTGGGCACTGCTGAGCGCGGTCGCAGCAGTTGTGGTGCTCGGAGCTGTTGCCTGGTGGTCATGGAACAGCGCCTGGCACCAACTGGAAGGTGGGGGCGCCGCCGGCAACCATCCGGCGCTGCCCGTGGATGTGTCGAGCTCCGTCATGGCGCAAAGAATTATCCATCGGGTCGATCCCATCTATCCGAGCGAAGCTCTGAATGAGAAAATCCAGGGCGAGGTCACGCTTGAGACCCTGATCGGCGAGGATGGAACGGTGGGAGCCGTCTATGCGGTCACTGGACCGGAGATGCTGCGCCCGGCGGCACAGGACGCAGTAAAGTGGTGGCGCTTTGAGCCCTATCGGGTGAATGGGTGGCCAGTGCCCGTACGTACATCAATTCGTGTGGATTTCAGGCTGGATCAGTAGACCAAATCAGGGCTCGACCAGAGCCGTAGT
>JBPYDQ010000966.1:0-3319 GCA_051986135.1 Terriglobales bacterium
CCCGAACCACCAAGTTCTTCACAAAACCCGGGCTGTAGACAACGCCAAAGCGAGGAGCAAAACCCCACTGGCGCCCGGTGAGTGTGGAGTCACTGATGCCTTTCATGCCGAAACCTTGGTTGTTGCCGGCGATGACCAGGCCGATGGCCTGTCCGTTGTCTCCGAAGGAGTCCGACTGCACGTTGTACTGGTAATGACTTGGGTAAAAATTGCTGAGCAAGCCGTTCTGTTCTACGAGCGGTCCATTCCAATCCCACCTGACTCCGAGGTTCACAGAGAGGTTGGGCTTGAGCCTGATGTTATCCTGCACGTATGCGCCCGCCTGCTTGGACCGATAATGGCGATTAGAAGTACCTGTGAACAGTTCAGAAGGTGACCCCGCGAATCCGCAAGAGTTGAGAAAACTGCACAGCGAGCCGGTCATGAACCCGGGAAAATCAGCAAAGTTCAGGCGTGCCACGCTCGAATCTTTATTGATCACATTCAGCTGGGTGTAGTCGAAGTTAAAACCCGTCTGGATAGTGTGCCGACCGTGCGCCCAGCCCAGATTACTGGCCCCACCAAGATTATTCTGAAAAATACCCGCGTTCGCGAAATTGGATGGGCCGACTTGGAGGCCATCAAAAAGTCCGTCCGCGTTGCCGATGTTGATCTGAGGAAACAAATTGCTCGTGGGGATGGTGATCCCGACACTGGAGGGTGTCAGAGATTGACTGGTACCCGCATAAGCCTTTTCGCGGATGAAGCCAAAGCGCTGCTCCCAACTGAGGTTCGGACTGAGAATAGTGCTGTTATCAATGGAAACCACTTGGCTGCCGGCCTGCATCGTCTGCGGGAATCCGTTCAGCGTACTGCTGGCGAAAGGATTAGTGTTGGGATCGCGCTGGAAGTAATACTTTCCCGCCAAGCGGTCATTGGAGCTGAAGATGTAATCCAGATTTCCTGTGAATTGGTCAGCCGTGAAACGCGAAGGCGGGCCTTGAATGATGGCATCGGCGCTTTGCGTCTGCAAACTAGTCAATTGTCCGCCGGTTGCCGCGTTAGGAATAAAGAAACTGCCATCCGGAGCTTTTTGGTTCATAAGAGCCATAGCAACCGGATTCATGTCGGCTGCCGAGCAAATCCGCGAACCGCCTCCGCACGGCGTGCCGAAATTGTTATTCAGCACACTGGCGATGGCCCCGGCGGAGCGATCACTGGTCAGCCCCGGCGGAACCGCAACCAGAGAAGTTCCCAGCAACTGGTCGCTGACTCGCTGCGCCTGATACGAAGTAAAAAAGAACAGTTTGTCCTTTTTAATCGGTCCACCGATCATTCCTCCAAACACATTGCGATGTAGCGGAGGTGTCGGCAGTCCAACGGCTTTGATGAACCATGGATCGGCGTTCCAGCCGCCTGTCTGATAGTACTCCCAAGCGCCGCCGTGGAGGCTGTTGGTCCCGGACTTCGTGATTACCTCGATGTGTGCTCCGCTGTTTGCGCCTTGCGAGGCGTCGTACATGGCAGAATTGACGTGTAGTTCCTGGATGCTTTCCGGCGGTGGGCTGGGCAGTGCTTGCCCGATTGCGCCATATACCGAAGTGCTGGTCTGAATCTCGCCCGTTCTGTTGTTGTTTCCTTGTCCAACATTGACGGCAACGCGACCGGAGGTGAGTTGGCTGGAAGACTTTCCATTGAAGACGTTATTGGCATTCACGCCGTTGAAAGAGAAACTGTTGCTGGTGTCGCGTTGGCCATTGGCCCAGATGCTCTGGTTCCCGAAGCCGGCATTAGTGCCGGCGGTGTTTAATAGATCGGCATTTACGCCTGGGCTAAGGATGGCAAGCTGCGTAAAGCTCCCGGTACCGAGAGGGGCGTTGGTGATCTCCAGTTCGTTGAGAGTGTATCCCGTCGTGGTGTCAGTCTCGTTGAGAAGCGGCGTCGCGTCGACGGTAACCGTTTCTGCCGTCGCGCCAGGTTGAAGCCTGGCATTAACAGTCGTAGTGCGGTTGCTTTGTACGATGATTTGCGGGAAGACGGCCTCGCGAAAACCCTTCTTATCGAACTTCACTTCATAAGTTCCGATCGGAAGATCAGCTGCACTAAACGATCCATCAGGCCGTGTCGGTGCTGTGATTTCAAGATTCGTGGACAGATTACGAATCTTTACGGTAGCCGCGGGAACGACTGCACCGCTGGCATCGGTAACTGTCCCGGTTACTGATCCCAACGTTTGTTGTGCGAAGGCTACTTGGGATCCGGCAACAACCAGCAACATAGCCAGATGGCAGCAGAGAAATCGAACGGAAAAGAATCGCACCGCAAATTGACGCCCAGACATAATACACCCCACTCTCGGAAATGCCGGACAAGGGTAGAGTTTTACCACAACTTCGGTACAGTGCTTTATTAAAATGTGCTTAAAATGTCGACGAACATTGTCATTGGTCAAGGAGCATCGGTCAGCAAACTGCATGAGGATGGGACGAGTACGCTGCCGAGCTGAAGCATGAATCGCGGAAGAGAAGTTCGATTACAACGGGAATAACCCGCTTAACCCGCGATCTTCGTGCGCGTCCTCAGACTTTGATCGCACCCCATGTCGTTACCTTGCACATCTCTACGAACTCCCGCAGTTCCATGGCGACAATTCCTTACTGAGCAAGTTGGAGAACGGATGGGGTTTACGTGGCCTGATGGTTTTTGAAAGCGGACAGCCGTACAACGTATACGACTCCGGCTCGGTCGGAAGTATTTACTACAGTGTCCACGACTTCATCACCAACCCGATCGTAAATGTGGCCCCGGGCCAAACCCAGGCGTCCGCAACTCAGCAAGGGCACCAAGGCGCGACGCCGCCCCGTCCCTTCGCTCAACCCCAGCGCCTTTGCTATCCCACAGCTTCAGCCTGGGGCAGACGAGGTCCCTCGCTGCGGCCCGACCACCGACGGTACAACCTTTTGCGACACGGTAGAAAACACATTTTCAGCGCGAGGGCGGAACCTCTTCCGTGGCCGATTTCATTCGCGCGTGGACTTTTCCATTCTGAAGGAAACCAAGTTGACGGAACGCGCCCTAAAATACACAGCCGACTTCTTCAATATTTCTAATCATCCGAGCTTTGACACACCCAACAACAATGTGACATTTACCCCGTGTCTTAATCCCGTGCCTTGTTACACATTTCCGCCACAGGGCCAGCTAGGCTTGATAAAGCATACGATTGGAAGCCCCAGGTTCATTCAGATGTCATTACACCTACTGTTTTGAGAAAGGTCGTTCCTGCGGATTGTGAGGCTTGTCGGGTAAGTATGCTGTAATTCCGCGAGGCGGTACTGCC
>JBPYDQ010000967.1:0-3976 GCA_051986135.1 Terriglobales bacterium
CGCGCCGAGCGCAAAACATCGCCGGTGAGGCACTGCGAGTGCACGCGCACGAGGATGTCCCGCCCATCTCCGACCTCGCCGCGCACAAGGGCGACGTGCGTTTGCTTGTCGATCTGATTCTCGAATGCGTGAAGAAGGAACTCGCCGTATTCAGTCGGCAGCTTCGTGGAAGCCACACACTTTACCACCGACTCCGTACGCATCCGGTATGTAATCAAATCTTTGACGGTGATGAGCGGCATATTGTGCCGACGAGCAAAACGACCGAGCTGCGGCACCCGGGCCATGGTGCCATCCTTGTTCATGATTTCGCAGATGACGCCGGCAGGATGCAGGCCCGCCAGCCGTGCCAAGTCCACGGCCGCTTCCGTTTGTCCGGCGCGTGCCAACACTCCAGCGCTCCTGGCACGCAACGGGAACACATGGCCGGGACGAACGAGATCCGAAGGTTTCGTTGACGGGTCTGTCGCTGCAAGTACCGTGGCCGCACGATCCGCGGCCGAAATTCCTGTGGTCGTGCGCTCCCTCGCCTCGATGCTCACACAAAAGGCGGTCTCGAATCGTGACCCATTCTGCGCGACCATCAACGGGATTTCGAGCGCGTCGAGGCGCTCCGGTGTCATCGCCAAGCAAATCAAGCCGCGGCCATACTGCGCCATGAAGTTAATGGCCTGCGGTGTGATCTTCTCAGCAGCGATGGTCAGATCACCTTCGTTTTCGCGATCTTCATCGTCAACAACGATCACCATCTGCCCCACGCGCATGGCCCCAATAGCTTCCTCAATGCGAGAAAACGAAGATGTGCGCTTAACGGGTTGCTCGACGATTTGCAGACGTGGCCTCATATCAACACCGTTACACTCCTCTTGCCGTCAAAGTCCCTTTGCGGTTGTCTTCGAAAGATTGTCATGAGCGACGACCGTATACACGGCATCTGCTTCAACGCACCCCGAGTGACCGAGTTCCGAGCGACGTCATTTGCGTTAGGCGCATCAAGAGCACCGGACCCTTAGTATTTTGGCGTTCGTCAGAGCCTTGAGCGCCAGCCCAGTTGGCTTGACTGTCTCTAGTAAAATCCCTGGTTGTCCCGCTTCACACTGACTTTTCCCGCATAGCGTCGCGAAATAAAGATGAAATACGCAATCGCTAAAGCGAACCCAATCGGCCACCAGATGGATGCCACGACTAGAGCCGTATGATTGGCAGCAATCGCGTAGGCAGAGAGTGAATTCTCAGGAGTGAGCGTCGAATGCAACATCACCGGGAAGATAGAGGCACCGCCGGTAGCCAACAAGCCCACGATTAGAAAATTTGAGGCGAGAAAAGCACGCATTTCCCTACGCGTTGAGAAACCGGAGATCAGCATAGCCACCGAGATTAAGGTCACAAGCAATCCAATCCAGCAAACTGGGTTATGAACCGCCCGCCCAGGAACGTCGGGTCGAACGAAAAAAGACTCAACGGAAATCAACACAAATAGCGGAACAACCGCCACCCAAAGATACTTTGCGTACGCAGCGCTCCGGTCATGCACTGGACCCTCTGTCTTCAGCGCAAGGTAGGTCGCCCCATGAGCTGCCAGGATGCCAACCGCAAAAACGGCCACGGAGACCGTGTACCAATCGAGCAGACCCACATTGCCGTGTACTCCGAAGTCTGTGAAAAACGGCATTGAAAAATTCCCTTGCGCATCAAGGGGAACACCGCGAGCGATGTTGCCGGCCGCCGCGCCAAAAAGGATGGCCAGCAGAAAATTCGCAAACACAAAAACAAAATCCCAAAACCCCTGCCAAAGGCGATCGTTAATGTGACCGCCAACCTCGATCGAAACACCTCGCAGGATGAGGCACCACAGAATCAAAATCAACGCCAGGTAGTAGCCGGAGAAAGCGGAAGCCATTAGGCGGGGAAATACAGCAACCAACGCTCCACCAAAACCGACCAGCCAGACCTCATGCCATGACCACAGGGGGCCCATGGCTGCGATGACCTGCCGCCGTTCTTCAGGCGTTCTCGCAACGAACCAGTGCAGCATTCCGGCGCCAAAATTGCGGCCATCCAAGATTACGTAGGCGATCAGCATAAAGCTGACCACGGCGTACCATATCGCGATCATACAAAATGCTCCTGCCTTGGTGTGTCAATCAGTTCTTGGTCCTTCCCTACGTCCAGAGCAGACGCGTCCTCTTCGGGACCCCGCCCGATCTGACGGCCGACAAGATAGAGGAAGAGCACACCAAGAACGAAGTAAAGGCCCACGAAACCAATCACCGTGAAGATGGTGTCCCCGTTGCTCAACACTTTGCTGTAGCCGTCGGTCGTACGAAAGAGGCCGTAGGCTAGCCATGGCTGACGTCCTAACTCGGCAGTCATCCAGCCCACAGTGTTCGCGATGTAGGGAAGAGGAAATGCCAACATCAAGACCCAAAGTAGCCACGTATTCGACTGTAGCCGCCCACGCCAATTCTGAAACACGGCGTAGGCCATTAGCAGAATGAAAATCGAGCCGAGCGTAATCATCAGATGAAAAGAGTAGTACAGAAGCTCGATGTTATCGGGCCACGCATCGGCAGGATATTCGTCCAGCCCATGAACATAACTTTGAAAAGTACCGTTGGCGAGAAAACTCAGGGCTCCTGGAACCTCGATGGGGTTGTCCAGACGCCGAGCGGCAACATTTGGCTGGCCTATGGCGGCGACACCTGCCCTGGTTCCGCCGACAAATTTCCCCTCCATCGCGGCAAGCGTGATCGCTTGATGACGCGCGACCATCTTGGCCTGCTGGTCGCCACTCGGAAAGGCAACAAGCAGAGACGCCAGCAGCCCAACCAGCGTTCCCGCTCGGAGATAGAGTGCAGCTTGAGTGCGATAGAGCCCACGCAGAGTGTAAAGTGCTCCCACAGCGGTTACGACGAACGATCCGGTCACCAACGCGGCCGATTGGTTGTGGGCAAATTGAATCAGAGCCCAGGGATTCAGAAGATACGCCCTCAGATTGTCGATGCCAAGTGACCCATCGCTTTCGATTCGGTAACCAATGGGGTGTTGCATGAAAGCATTGGTGACGAGAATGAAAAAGCCAGAAAGCCAACTGCCGAGTGCGACTCCCAGTGCAGCCAGAAAGTGATAGCGCTGGCCCAGCCGCTTCTCACCCCAGATCAGCGCGCCGACGAACGCACTTTCGAGGAAGAACGCGAACATGCTTTCCATCGCCAAGGTCTGGCCGATCACGCCGCCAGCATATCGAGAGAACCCGGCCCAATTCGTTCCGAACTGAAACTCCATGGGAATGCCGGTGACGACGCCGACGGCAAAATTGATGCCGAAAACCTTGGCCCAAAACCGGACGGCTTCGTTGTATTTTTCATCTCCGGTTTTCAGAGCCTGCCACTTCCAATACACCAGAAACCATGCGAGCCCCATCGTCAGCTGCGGAAACAGATAGTGATAAACCAGCGTGAAACCAAATTGGAACCTGCTCCAAAATGCGGGATCCGACAGGCTCGAGTTCATTGCCGCACCCCCAGTTCGCACGAAGTATGTGAATCAAAGGTGCAGAGAACACGTTTGTCAGGCTGAGTATAAGTTGGGTTGCACTTTCGATCCCCACTAGTCCCACTATCAGATATTGGGCAGAAGATCAGCATATTCAATATCTTCATTCGTTCCACCTTCCCCTGAACCCAACTGCTTCTCCGATTCGATAAAGTCGATACGCTCGATCCATTTAACCATCTTGTACCCAAGCTGGTTTTCAACACGCAGCCGTATGGGAGCGCCATACAACTCCGGAAGTGATTGACCGTTCATCCGGGACGCAAGCAGGCATTCGGCCTTCAGCACATTCTCCATGCTCTGCGTGTCGTAGTATGGGCCACCATAAATTGCCTCGCCAAAGGAGAAGAAGGCGACAACTTTGGCCTCCGCCTTCGGACGCACTAGCTCGATCAATCTCCTCATCGGAATGCCGCCCCAC
>JBPYDQ010000968.1:0-3848 GCA_051986135.1 Terriglobales bacterium
TACTAGGGAGAATGATGGTAGGCCCGAATGGACTCGAACCATCGACCTCTTCCGTGTCAAGGAAGCGCTCTAACCAACTGAGCTACGGGCCTACACTGCATCCTTGAGACAGTTTACCAAAAGTCCAGGGGACCGTTAGCGAGCTTTGACTCGGGAATAGCCCTCTCACGACCCGGTTTCGAAAAACATAACGCTTCGTTTCACCGTTGCCCTCGTTCTCGAGCGAGCATGCATTCCGCGGGAGGCTATTGGGTCCTGAGCACCGGAAGAACGATGTGCGACCGCGCTTCCGATGTGCAGTACACGCGCTGTGTAGCGATAACGTAATCCGATGCCGCTGCCCGATAGATATTTGGAACAAACCGTTGCGGGTTCCGGTCAATAACGGGAAACCATGTGCTCTGCACCTGCACCATGATGCGGTGACCTTTTAGAAAAACATGATCATGGCTGCGCAGCGGAATTTTAAACTCGATCACGCGACCTGGCACCAGGGGTTCGGGTTTTTCCCAGCTATCGTGAAAGCGGCCGCGCATGACTTCGCCGGCAATCATCAATTCGTATCCATTCAGGCTCTTGGCATATGCGCCGGGTACGGGGCCCTCCCCTCTATCGAAATCCTTTGGTTCGTAGTTCTGGGGGTAGACGTCGATCAGCTTCACAATCCAGTCGCTGTCTGTCCCCGAGGTGGATGCAAACAGATCCGCCATCAGTTCACCGGCGATGGGCACATCGTGATCGAGAGGCGGCGTTTCGAATGTCAGCACGTCAGGTCGGGTCTCCACAAAGCGTTGATCTTCCGCCTCCCAGTCAGGCCAGTCCCCGCCGGGATACGTTGGTGAGATGGGACGTGGCCGATAAGGAACGGGGTTTTCCGGATCGGACAAATACTCTCGATAGCCACCGCCACCCGCGGTAGGATCAAACGACAGTTCGCCATTGGCCCGTAGATACAGGTTCGTCGGCTGAGCATCTCGCGGCGGCCAGCTGTCAAAGATCCTCCAGGTATTCGATCCAGTTTCGAAAGTCTTGATTGCCCAGGCAAACGGTTGTCCCTCGCCGTGCAGGTAGTAGCGAAAGAATGGCGCTTCGATGGTTTCGCGGAACTCAACGGCAGTTTTGTGATTGCCAAAAGGAATCAGGCCCAGCGTCGACCCTTCTTTCGCCCACCATCCCCCATGGTTCCATGGGCCTGCGACCATGAAATTGTTGTGGCTCGGATCATTGCCAGCCAGACTGGAATAGATCTTCCACGGTCCCCAGGGGTCTTCCTGGTCCCACCATCCCGCGACGTTAAGGATTGGCACGGAGGCTTGGTGAAACGCGCTTGTAAACGCCTCCTTCTTCCAAAAGCTATCGTAATTGGGGTGTTCGAGAAACTGGTTCCAGGCAGGTATCTGGCTGTGCAGGTATTCTGAATTGACGTTGGAGAGCGGGCCTAGTTTTAAATACCAATCATAGCTGTCGTAAGTGTCGAACTTGAAATGAGTGTTGGCGTTCTTGTCCGACTGCTCCATGACAGAGTACTCGAACCCGTAGCTTAGCCGGAACGCTCCATAACGATGGAAGTCGTCATTCATCCATTGGTCCGCCGGTGAAGCCTGCTCGGAGATGGCCCTGAGCGCGGGATGAGGATCTAGCAGGCTGAGTGCAGCCGTCAGCCCGTCGTACGAGACTCCAAAGATACCGACTTTCCCGTTGTTCTTCGGTACGTTCTTCACCAGCCAGTCGATGGTGTCGTATGCATCGGTTCCTTCGCTGGTGCTTTTCGGATTCGCTTTGTCTTCCGGCGCTGACGACATATGGAAAGTTCCCTCCGACTTGAACCGGCCGCGCAGATTTTGAAATACGAAGATATAGCCATCGGCGACGAGTTCGTGGAAGCCAGGGCTTTTCTGCAATCGCTGGTCATTGTCAGGAACCCCATAAGGCGTGCGCATAATCAGAATAGGCAGGAGGTCGGATTGGCCAAGGGGCGCGAAAATTACGGTTTCGAGGTGCACCCCGTCGCGCATGGGAATCATAACCTCGGTGCGCGCAAATTTAGGTGGAATCGGAGCCCGTTGATCAGCCTGGGCCCTAAGAACAATCAGGGCCAAAGACAGAGCGATGAAGCCCAGCGCGTTCTTCGGCATCGGTAACCCCCAGACGAAGTGACGCGCGATTATAGATGTCCGCGCAATCCTTTTCAAAAGGCGGCGTCTGACCATGTGTAATCTTGCCCATTTCGCGAGCTAAGGTTGGAGTCGAGCGGCTTCCTCGAGGGTCCAACCGGGGGTGGCCCCGGCACGGCTGGCCACCAACGCACCCACTCGATTGGCGAAATCGGCTGTCTGACTGGCTCCCCAACCGCTCACTAGGCCATGAGCAAACGCTGCCGCAAAGGCGTCTCCAGCTCCAACCGTATCTGCCACCGTTACCGCATATCCCGCATGCACGACAAAAATTTCCTTCATGAGCAGGACGCATCCTTGTGCTCCTCGAGTTACGCAGACCGCTTCCCATCGGAATTTTTGTGAGTAGCTCCGGCAGAAATGCTCCAGGGAGTGAATCGGCCTGGCAAACATCTCAGCAATGGCTCTGACCTCGTCATCGTTGACTTTCACCACGGTTGCATGCGACATCAGCTCGCGAACTAAATCAGGCTCATAGGAATCGGCCCGCAGGTTCACGTCATAGAAATGATGATGCGCCCGACAGCGCCTCAGCAGCGTCAGGGTCACCTCACGCGCCTGAGAGCTCATCTGACACAGGGTTCCAAAATAGATGAGATCGGGCGGTAGCGAGCAAAGTTGGTTAGCCTCTTGCTCGGAGAGCAGGGGAAAATCGTAGGCTGCGGGATGATTGATCGAAAAGCGAGGCTGTCCTTTCCCGTCCAAAACCACCGAAGCGGTGCCCGTGGGATACGCACCAACTTGCCTAACATGATGGGTGCACAATCCCATCTGCTTCATGCGCCTGAGGACCTCTTGGCCCCGGTTGTCAGCCCCTACGGCGCTCAGCAGATGGACCTTATGTCCAAGATTTTGCAGGTGCGCTGCGAAGTTGAAAGGGGCGCCTCCCAGATGTTCAGCCTCCCCAATTACGTCCCAAAGCACCTCGCCAATACTTATGGCTTGCACTGGAGTTCCCCGGTCAGTAAAGGCTTTGCTCGGACATGATAAATCTGGCGGCAATTTGTCCGAAATTAGACAAATCAAAGGCTTGTTCGGATTCTGGTCGCTGTCCGTAGGCGGTTAAGACTGTGCCGCGGCAGGCCCAACCCACTACTTGAATCTCGAGAAGATTCTGGTCGAGCCAAGGGAATGAGAGCGCCCGCGAAGCCGTCATTCTCGTCTTGGGCTCGGTCACCAACGAACTATCTGCAGAAAGCTACACGACCGGCTCCACGCGAAAGCACACTTGCGCGTCGACAAAACAGCAAACGGCGGGTTCGGCACGAATGTAGGAGAACTGCTGTCGGCGCAAACAACAGAGAGCCTACTCCATTTCCAGCTCTAAGTCGTCGCGACGCTCGGGGGCTTCAGCTAGCTAGGCCAAAGCGTGACCGTAAAGCGTAACCGTTCACCCACTGGGATGTATGCGTTTGGACAGTGCGACGGACGACATGACACTGGATCATAGAGTTACTGCTTACGCCGCTCTTTTCTGGTGCTTCGCTTTCCACTTCGCCCAGCGCGCTTTCTGCGCGTCTGCAATTCTCTTCCGTGCCGCCGGCGATAGCCGGCGCTTACCTCCGCGCCGTCTGCCTCCCTTGCCTAGTCCTGAAAGAACAGATATGGCCTCATCAAGCCGATTAAGCTCTTTCGCTAAGCGCTCGCGCTCACTCCGTAACTCGTGTACCGTCT
>JBPYDQ010000969.1:0-5658 GCA_051986135.1 Terriglobales bacterium
GTCGACGAGCAACAGAGCTCCCGCCTGTCGCGCGATGCGGCTAATGGATTGGATGTCCAGGATCTTCAGAAGGGGGTTGGAGGGCGTCTCGATCCAAATGAGCTTTGTGGATGGCCGAACCGCTCTCGTAAGCGCGTCCAAGTCCTGCAAGTTCTCGATGCTGCTATCGATGCCCCACCCAGGGAGGAAGTCGCCTGCCAGATTGCGGATGTCGATATAGATGTCGTCGGAGAAGATGACGTGCGAACCCGGCTTCAGCGTTTGCACCATGGCCGCCGCTGCGGCCATACCCGAGGAGAAAACCACCGCAGCCAATCCGCCTTCGAGATCACGGAGGGCCGCTTCGAGTCGCAACTGTGTCGGATTCTTTTCCCGCGCATAGCGGAATTGGTGGATGGCCTCGCTTGCGGGTCCGTGCTCGAACGTGGTCGAGAGGTGCAGGGGAGGTGAAAGGGCACCGGTATCCGGGTCAATTTCCGCTCCCGCGCGCACCGCGATCGTCTCGGGCCTCAGAGCAGGAGCCCCCCGGCCCATGACTCGGATGGCGTTGTGCTCTGCCACCAGGGAATCGCTGATTGTAATCTTCCGCTTGTCACTCATAGCCTAGCCTCAACGATAGTCTGTCGGCTGAAATCGACGGGCGAGCGCCTTGCCTACGCGGGCTAGTTGGCGATAAATATCGTCCTTAAACCGCTGCTTACGATGCGAAGGGTAAGGCACGCTCAAGCATTTAATTGAGTGTTTCGGCTATGTCAAGCGGGCTGCAGCGGGCTGCAAACCGGTCCGAAGGCCCGACCTTTCTGCTAAGCTCGGTCTCCATGGTGCCCGAAGCAAAGTACATTCAAGGATCGCATGTAACCACGGAAACCCAGCTGGGTGACCAGCCCAAACCGCCAATATCAGGCGACCGACAAATCCTTCCAGGAGGCTGGGCCCTCCTGGGCGGATTGGCCTTCCTGCTTTTCTTTACTCACATGCTCGTTAGCGGCCGTTACGGTTATTTCGTCGACGAACTGTACTACCTCGCGTGCAGCCATCATCTGGATTGGGGCTACGTCGACCAGGCACCGTTGATTGCCGTGGCTACCTGGCTCGAACGCGTGACGCTGGGTGATTCATTGCGTGCCCTACGATTTCTGCCGGCGCTCGCCGCCGGATTGAAGGTGCTCCTTACTGGACTTATCGCCCGTGAACTGGGCGCGAAGCGTTATGCGCTTGCGCTCGCCTGCGTCGCCGTCATGGTGGCCCCACTTTACCTCGGAATCGACAGTCTGCTTACGATGAACGCCTTCGAACCTTGCATCTGGATGGGATGCGTTCTCATCGTCCTGAAGATCTTCAATGGTGCAAGTCCGAAGCTTTGGTTGCTGTTTGGCGTAGTCGCGGGCATAGGCCTTCAAAACAAGCATTCCATACTTATATTCGGGTTCGGGCTTTTCGTGGGATTGCTCTTAACCAAGCAACGACGGCACTTCGCACAACCATGGATTTGGCTCGGCGGCTTGACTGCGTTCCTAATTTTTCTGCCGAATCTGGTATGGGAAATTCACCGGGACTTTCCAACCATCGAATTGCTTCGCAATGTGCAAGCCAGCGGACGCAACGCCGAGCTAAATTGGGGTGCCTTTATCCTTACGCAGGCGTTCGTTATGCATCCACTCTCGGCGCCACTCTGGATGGCCGGCCTGTGGCATTTACTGCGAGATCGCCATGGAACCGGCCTTCGAGTCCTGGGATGGGCGTTCTTAGTCATCCTGCTCTGCATGCTCATACTGCACGGTCGCATTTATTACATGGCGCCTGCGTATCCGATGTTGTTTGCCGCGGGAGCCATCGTCTTTCAAGACGCGGTCGAAGGGCATTCCTGGAATTGGCTGAAGCCCGTGTACATCGCCGCGTTGGTCATCACCGGGACAATCTTCGCGCCCTTTGCCTACTTCCCTATGCTCACGGTCAACCAATACATCGCCTACTCCAAATTCATGCATCTCGCCCCGCCGAAACTCGAGAATCACGAACAAGGTCCTTTGCCACAGCTCTACGCCGACCAGTTCGGTTGGAAGGAGATGGCTCGCGTTGTCGCGGATGCCTATTTCAAAATTCCGCCAGCCGAGCGAGAGCGCTGCGCCATCTTGGGCCAGAACTACGGCCAAGCGGGCGCTGTCGATTTCTTCGGTGCCAAGATGGGCCTGCCCCCTGCGCTTTCCGGACACCAGAATTACTACTACTGGGGACCTCGCGGGTATACCGGCGAATGCATAATCGTGATGGGCGACCGCTACGAGGCCCTTTCCAGCAAATTCGACAGCGTCGAAAAAGTCGGCACGGTCTACCACCCTCTCTCGATGCCCTACGAGCATTTTGAGGTGTATCTGTGCCGACGGCCCAAGTTCGGTAGCCTGTCACAAGTCTGGCCAAAGCTCAAAGATTGGGACTAGTTTCTTTCCCTCGTGTTGGCGCGGCTCCGGGTTGTGCATTCGCTTCCGGGTGTGGCACCGTTTGATCTAGAATCCGGGCATATATCACGTTGCGCGTACGTTAGTATGGCTGGTTTGTTCCCGGGCAGGATATGTTTGTGAAGCTTTGAGCCTAAACGAAGTTGAGTTAGGACCGAAGCCTAGGAGAATCATGATGATGACCACAGCGGACCAACTGCAAGACACACCATCCCGGCAAGCCGAGCAACCTCACGCACGAATGGGGCTCGCTTTGGTGCGGCTCACGATTGGGGCGATGTTCGTGTGGGTCTTCTTCGAGAATCTGGGTAAAGGCCTATACAAGCCGTCAGGTTACGCGGGCCTTATCCAAGGCTACATCGACAACGGTCAGGCGCCCGCCGTGTGGAAGAGCGTCATGGCGTTCGCGGCAGCGCACGCATCGGTGGCCGCACGACTTCAAGGATTCACAGAAATTTCCCTTGGAGTGCTGTTGGTGCTCGGCCTTTTTACCCGCCCCGTGGCACTCGTCGCGTTTGCGTTCCTCTCCAGCCTGTGGGTCTCGGAGTGGGGTACCGCCTGGATATGGGAACTGCTAGTTCCCGTCCTGGCCTCGCTTGCGCTGGCGATAGGCGGCGCGGGGCGCACGTGGGGTGTTGATTCCTTCCTGGCTCGCAGGCGGCCATCCGCTTTCTGGTGGTAACAAAACGGAGGTTCGCGTGCGGGTCTCAGTCATCATTCCTACGCGCAACGAGGCGCAGGCGATTGGCCGTGTCCTCGCGGATATCCCATCGGATCTGGTCAGCGAGGTCATCGTCGTCGACAATCACTCCTCGGATGAGACACCTTCCATTGCTGCCCGCATGGGTGCCCGAGTCATTTCCGAGGCTCGTCGTGGATACGGCCGAGCCTGCTTGACGGGGCTCGCTTCGACGAGCGCGCCAGATGTCGTCGTGTTTCTGGACGGCGACTACAGCGATCGACCTGCTGAGCTTCCTCTTCTCCTCGCTCCGATCGCCGAGGGGCGGGCCGACATCACTATCGGTTCGCGTCTCGCGGGTTCCCGCACCCCGGGGGCGCTTCCCTGGCACGCCCTGTTTGGCAACTGGCTCGCGGCCCGGTTGATCGCGAACCTCTATGGATTGAAGATCAGCGATCTCGGCCCGTTCCGCGCGGCACGCGCCGATACCCTTCGCGCGGTTGAGCTTGAGGAGACCACTTACGGATGGGCCGTGGAGTTAATCCTAAAGGGAGCCATTCGCGGTTTCCGCATCGTTGAGGTCCCCGTAAGCTATCATCCACGCCTTGGGAAGTCGAAGATCAGCGGGACGCTCAGGGGCACCATTGGTGCGGCGTGGTTTATTCTCAGCCTCATCGGGCGCTATTATTTCCGCCGACAAAAAAGCAGCATGCCAAGGTCGGCGTGAAAATCCCAGTTGGCCTTCTTCCAGCGAGACGGTGATTACTTTCCATGACATCCCTGAATCGCACCCTAGTCATCATGGCCAAAGCACCCAGACCGGGTTCGGTGAAGACCCGGCTGACGGAGAACCTTCCTCTCGAGGCGGTCACCGAGCTGTACCGATGCCTCTTAAACGACACGATAGCTCTGGCTCAAACGCTCGATCACGTGGAAATTGCCATTATGTGCCCCGGGTCCGACGTTGAAGATCTATCGCGCGCGGTAGCAAAGGCCGTGCCTATCGTGGCTCAGGCGGGTCAAGGCCTTGCCGCGGGCCTCGCCTCGGTATTCAAGCACTTTGCAACTCCTGGCCGCCAGAAGGTCATTGCCTTCAATAGCGACAGCCCCCACCTGCCGGCATCGGTACTGCAAGGGGCGTTCGACGTACTGGAAATTTGCGACCTGGTTGTAGGACCTACTCACGACGGTGGCTACTATCTTGTCGGCGCGAGAGCGGCCCATGCGGATCTGTTCAGCAATGCTGGGATGGGAACGACAACTGCGCTTGAGGCGCTGTTGGCGCGTGCCCGTGAGCGAGGGCTTTCGGTACAACTAACCGATCCGTTCTACGACATCGATGTAGCTGCAGACCTAAGTCAGCTCGCGGATGAACTGCAGCGCGCCCCAGCGAGAGCGCCAAGAACGGCTAAGTGGCTTGCCGATCGGGCAAGAGCTGCATACGAATGACGGTTTCTAGGAAGAAGACGGTTGCGATCTTGCGGGGCTATATCGAACACCTTCAGACTCGTCACCGCGAAGGCCTTGTTACGCTCGGGCTGGCCGCTTCTGCGGCAGGCTTGCTCGCTATCTTCAAGTGGGTCGAGCGGCAGCAGGATGTGAACGCGCAGATGCCGAAATTCATCGGACTTCTGCTGCTGGCGGGCATCTTCTACGTGATAGGCGTGTTTTGCACCGAGAGGTTTCGCCTCGGGCCAACCGCTCTCATCATCATTCTGGGAAGCGCGGTGATATTTCGCGTCGTGCTGTTGTCGGCCCCGTCAACACTATCAGACGATGTGTATCGCTACCAATGGGATGGCCGGGCGCAACGAGGACACCTAAACCCATACGTGGTATACCCCAATTCAGAGGGACTGGATTGGCTGCAAAATCCTGAGCATCCCGAACCGCCAGGGGAGGATATTCCGACCATTTATCCACCTCTGAGTGAACTCGCCTATAGGCTGATCGAGACCGTGCCCGGATACAAGCGCGCCTCGGCAATCTTCGATCTGGCCAGTGCTGGCGTGCTGATGCTCCTGCTAGCCGCCAGGAAGCAGTCTTTGCACCGAGTGCTTGCCTACGTCTGGAACCCCGCCGTGCTCATTTCGTTTGCGATGAGTGGTCATTTTGATTCGCTGGCCATCGTCACTTTTTTGGCAGCGCTCTTTTTTCTTTTGAGCAATCGCGAGGCGCTTTCGATGGGCGCACTTGCACTGTCGTTTCTGTCCAAGTTCTTCCCGGTGTTGCTCTTGGTTACCTTCCTAAAACGCGTGCGCCTCGCGTACGCAGGCATCTTCGTGGCCGTGGTTATTGCGTTTTATGTTCCGTTCCTGGGCGCTGGCTCGCATCTATTGGATGGCGCGAGAAACTACGCACGAGATTGGATAAACAACGCAAGCCTTTTCCACTTACTGCATTTCGTCGCGGGGTCGCGCGCCGGTGCCGAGCTGACGGCGGGCCTGATCGTGTTAGTGGCGATGGGCTACTTGGCGAACAGGCAAGCCGAACCGCTGTGGTCGAGTCTGATTCTCACGGGCG
>JBPYDQ010000970.1:0-2704 GCA_051986135.1 Terriglobales bacterium
GAAACCAGTCGACCATGATGCCAGCCGGGAAGTACGCCAAGGTGACATAACGTTCCGGCATGACGTGGCAATAGGTGTTCAAGTTGGCGGCGAGGGCGCGATCGCTCAACGCCGGTGTGCGCGACGCCGCGACCAGGCATTCATAAGTTCCCAAGGATGCATACACTCGGCCCTCATCAAGCACGCCGCAGCCAAGAGCACCGCAGGGCTGATCGTGTCCGCCGATGACAACGAGCGTTCCCTTGCGGAGGCCGAGGCGCGCCGCTGCACTAGTCGATAGTTCGCCGGCGACTGTGCCGGCTGGAACCGCAAACGGCAGCTGCTCGGGGCAGAGGCCCAAGGTGGACAAAATTTCCGCTGACCAGGTTCGCTTATGGATGTCAAATGCCAAATAACGGGAGGCTAAGGAGTAGTCCACGTAAGCGGGGAGGCCGAGGCACGTCAGTACATAGGCGGGGATCGCGAGGAATTGAGTTATCGCCGAGAATATATTCGGTTGGTGCTCACGCAACCAGAGCATCTTGGGGACGGGATACATGGGATGTGCCGCCAGGCCCGTAATCTCAAAGATGCGTCTTTTTCCCAGCGCCTTGGTAACCCAATTCGCCTCGGCAATCGCCCGGTTGTCAATGTTAAGGATGGCGGGCGCGATCGCTTCCCCGGAGGAATTCACCGGAACAAAGGTTTCCCCATGCGAGCTGACTGCCAGCACCTCGACTCGATCCTTGGTTGCTTCTCGAGCTACGGTTTCGGTCACAGTGCTGAACGTACGCCAGAAGGTTTCTGCCGAAATCTCGGCCCAGGAAGAGCATGGAGTCTGAAATGGCGGATAGCGACATGTCTTCTGTGCCAAAGCACGGCCATCCTCGGAAAAAACGATGGCCTTGCAACTGCTCGAGCCTAGATCAACGGCCAACAAGCTCACGGATCATAGTCCCTGGGCCGATACTTTGCCCGAAAGTACAGAGCGTACCCTTCGCAAGAGCTCGGCCATGTTATCTGACTGAAAAATGTTGCGGCCGAAGAAAACGCCTGCCGCCCCTGACTGCATGATCCCGCGGACGGTGTTCAGAACGTCATCATCGGAGCCGATGCGGCTTCCCCCCAGCACCAGGATAGGAACCGGGCAGGCGGCAATCACGCTTCGTAAATTCTCTGGATCGGAGGCGTTCTCGGTCTTGATCAGGTCAGCTCCCAGCTCGGCTGCGATGCGTGTATGGAACATGAGCCATTGCCGATCGCGGGGATTCTCGACCTGCGCTCCCCGCGCGATCGATTCAACAACCAGAGGCAAGCCGAGGTGTTCACATGAGCGTGCCACACTGCCCACGCGTTCGATTTCTTTCTTCTCGAATTCGGCATCACCACTGCCCACGGTGAGAAACGTAATAACAGCATCGGCGCCGGCTCTCAACGCTTCCTCGGGATGAGCTACTAGGCAGGTCTGGAATCCACGAGGAGAGGCTTGGGCAGCATCATTGAAAGCGGTCGTCCAATCGAGACGGGCAATTAATCCCGGCACTCCATCCGAGGAGCCCACGTCTGCAAAATATCGGAAATTACCGAGGTTGAGCAGGATCGCATCTGCCCGTGCCTCGACGAAGCGGCGGATCTGGTGGGCTGGATCTAATGTGCCGGAAATGGGGCCTAAGACTAACGCGTGATCAAAGGCAACGACCAGGGTACCGCGGTCTTGCCGCAAGACGCGTTTCAGGCGAATCGCCTTGCCAAAATCGCCCAAGCATTTTCTCCGGTGAAACGTTACAATACGCCCGGTACTGTAGACTTCTGGCACGCTGCTGTCAACCATGCGTGTGTCAAAATCTGCGCTTTCAGGAAAGCGCGGGGCACGCTTGCCAACGAGAGGCGATGAAAAATCTAAACCCGGTTGCTAGAGGACGTGCCGCAAGCAGGCGAGTTGTCACGATACTCCGATTGGGCTGCCCCAGGAAGAGGTAAGCAAGCGCTATGAGCGGTAGCACTCGAGTGATCGGCAGGACAGGTGCCTTGAGAAAAAACAGATGGGTAGCGGGTTGACGCTGACGAACAGCCGGGCCAGGTGGATGGGGCTGTGAAAAATCGTCAGGAATTGGAATTCGAGTTTCCGACAGGCTGAAGAGCACCACTTCAGCTGGGAGACCATGATGGTAACTATTCGGGACGTGGCGGGCGAGAGTGGATTCTCGATCACGACGGTGTCTATGGTGTTGAACAACGGTCCTGCGGCTACCCGTATCTCTGGGCGCACGCGGGCGCATATCTGGAAAGTGGCAAACCGGCTGGGATACAGGCCCAATCTGTTTGCACGCTCTCTGCGCAGCCGGCGCAGCCAGACCATTGGTGTGGTCGTATTCGATATTACCGATGCGTACTGCACGCAGATCTTGCGCGGTATCGAGAATCATCTGCGATCCTCTGGTTACTTTCCCATAGCCACCGATTTGCAGAACGACCGCTCACAATTTCCTCGTTGTTTGGACCTACTGTTGGCCCGTCGAGTCGAAGGAATCATAGCCATCGCCAACCCGGTGCATGTGGATACCGAATTGCTTGCAGACCATGCCAAGTGCGACATTCCGGCGGTCGTTATTGGCCGGGAGTTGGATTCGGGTCCCGTCAGTGCCATCGTGGTGGACAACGGGGCTGGTACACGACAGGTGCTGCAACATCTTTATGAATTGGGGCATAGTCGGATCGCATTCAT
>JBPYDQ010000971.1:0-9560 GCA_051986135.1 Terriglobales bacterium
AGCTCCCGCACGAGGCCCAAGCAATCTATGCTCCCAGATCACTGGCGCACACCAACAGCCTGTCTCAACTTGCGAGCCTGACCTCGAGTGACCAATAGACAGCGACCGGCGTGTGCCAAAACCAGCCATGTCTGGCAAAACGTGCCGCAACTGACTACCGGGTCGCAACCTGCTCGATCGTTGTGATACAAAACTCGCCAGTGTCAACAAGCTCTCAACCCACTCTGATTCGTGCCATGGGCCGCTGGACGTTGGTTGCTCTGGTCATCAACTCGATCATTGGCAGCGGTATTTTCGGATTGCCTTCGCAGCTGGCCGCCAGTCTCGGGAGGCACAGCCCCTGGGCGGTCCTGCTGTCGGGTGTTGTCATCGGCATCATCATGGCCAGCTTCTCAGAGGTGGCGTCAAACTTCACGCAGGCGGGCGGCCCGTACCTCTATGCGCGTGTTGCTTTTGGCCGACTGATGGGCATAGAGATGGGTTGGATGCTGTGGCTGGCG
Source organism: Terriglobales bacterium (assembly GCA_051986135.1). Lineage (GTDB taxonomy): Bacteria > Acidobacteriota > Terriglobia > Terriglobales > Acidobacteriaceae > Gp1-AA122. The sequence goes on from JBPYDQ010000971.1 coordinate 501, forward strand.
CAGCTCAGCGCTCCCGCCGCCAACGCCAACCTTTTTGTCATTTACCTCGGCGAATTTTGGCCGAAAGCAAATGACTTCTGGCCACGATTTCTGACTTTGACGGTGCTTGTCGGGGTTCTTGCCGTGGTCAACTACCGCGGCGTCCGCGGGGGAGCGGAGCTCGGTAATCTTCTGACTATCGCCAAGCTGGTACCGCTTGGCATTGTTATCGCGGCCGGTCTGATTTATATGCTAGGCGAGCACCATGCGCCGCCACCACTGTTGGCTGACCTTTCACGGTCTAATTGGCTGAAAGCAATTCTGGTAATGGTCTTCGCGTACGGCGGGTTCGAAAGTGCCCTAACTCCTATGAGTGAGGCTCGCGATCCTCGGCGCGACGTGCCATTCAGCCTCTTCGCTGCTCTTCTGTGCTGCACGTTCATCTACACCGTCATACAGTGGATAACAGTGAATGTTCTGCCAAACGCCAATCTTAGCCAACGCCCGCTGGCCGATATCAGCAGGCTGGCGTTGGGCAGAGGGGGAGCTTTGCTGGTCACCATCGGTGCCTTGACCTCGTTTTATGGATATCTCAGCGCGAAGATACTTGGAGTGCCCCGAATTACTTACGCACTCGCCGAAGCCGGTGATTTTCCCAGGATCTTTGCTGCCATTGACCCCAAGTTTCGCACTCCGTACTTCTCGATTTTTGTCTTTGCTGTGCTCACCTGGACATTGGCTCTGTTGGGCAGCTTTCAGTGGAATCTAACCTTGTCCGCCGTGGCGCGCCTCGCCTATTACGGTGTCGGCTGTGCCGCTTTGCCCGTGTTAAGGAAAAAGCAACCCGGATCGGCCTTGTTCCGCCTGCCCGGCGGTCCTTACTTTTCGGCCGCGGGAACGCTGATCTGCGCCGTGTTGTTGACCCAGGTTGACCACAGCAAATCGCTGGTTCTGATCGCTACCGTGCTGATTGCATTTGTGAACTGGCTTTGGGTGCGGCGTTCGAAATCTCTATCCAGCAGTGAGCGCGTCGGTGTCGTCTGATGCCTTGCTGTTATTGTTCGGAGTCTAAGCTCATGCACAAACTACCAGTCCTGGTCTGGTCTTTCCTGTACCTTTCCGCAGTTTTTTGCTCCGCGCAGCAATCCTCCGAATACATCGTTGACAAAGATCTGCCGGTCCCCATGCGAGATGGTGTAACTCTTCGTGCGGATGTGCTGCGCCCAAATGGCCATGGACAGTTTCCAGTACTGGTTTATCGCACTCCTTATGGAAAGGAATTCGCCTTGCGGGATTACTCGACATTTCGGCGCGCCGTGGAGCGCGGCTACGCTGTTGTCGTCCAGGATGTGCGCGGCCGTTATGCTTCCGCGGGCAACTTTCTCCCCTATCAGCAGGAAGGTCACGATGGATACGACACGATCGAATGGGCTGCAGTGCAGTCCTGGGCCGATGGATCGGTGGGAACATTCGGCCTATCTTACCCGGGTGCCGTACAGTGGCTGGCCGCAATCGAGAATCCACCGCACCTGAAGGCCATGGTCCCGGCCATGACATTTTCGACGCCCCTGAATTTCTTTTATGCGGGCGGTACTTGGGACATGTCGTGGATTGAATGGATTTGGGGCAACATTGCACCTGACGTTCGTGCCAGGAAGAATCTTCCTGGACCCAAGACTTACGGCGAAGCCGTCGCCGCATGGAGAAGTGTCGGGCCAGGTGCGCTCGCCAAGTTGCCGCTCTCGGCCCTGCCAGAATTGCGGGGTATCGCGCCCTATTACTATCAGTGGCTCCAGCACCCGCCGGAAGATCCATGGTGGGATTGGAGCGAACTTCGCAACAAGTACGACCGGGTGCAGGCCGCGGTATTGAACTTTTCTGCCTGGTATGACGACAACTACGGTCCCGAGGGTGCAACCACCAACTTCGGCGGCTTGCTGAAAGCGCGGCTGAAGCAAACCGACGCACGTACGCACCTCCTGATAGGCCCCTGGATACATGGCGTGGATGCAACCGCTAAGGCCAAGGCTGGGGATCGCCAGTTTGACGCCTCTGCAGTCATCGATTATGACCAAGTCGTGCTGCGCTGGCTCGATCATTACGTCCGCGGCATCGATAATGGGGTGGAGAAAGACAAACGCGTTCGCTATTTCGTTATGGGACGAAACCAGTGGCGGGATCGAGATTCCTGGCCTCCACCGGCGGAAAACACCCCCTACTATCTCGCGGTATCGGGCGGCGCTCGGCGACTGAGCCGACAAGCACCGACGGGAGGGAGGGGATTTACTTCCTTCGTGTCTGATCCGGCGCACCCGGTTCTGAACCCGTATGAATCTTCCGGCGCACACGATTACAGCAGCCTCGGCGGCAGGAAAGATGTCTTAACCTTTGACACAGCACCAGTCGATCACGCCGTTGAGGTCACCGGACCAATCCAGGCGAAAATCTTCATGTCCTGCGCCTGCCGCGATGCCGATGTGTGGGTCCGTGTGTTGGACGTCGCTCCCGATGGCAGGGCATTCAATTTGATGAATCCCGGACTTGACGTTCTTCGTGCCAGCTATCGGAATCTGGGGATTGGCAGGCAGTTACTGACGCCAAACAAAATCTACGAGCTGGATCTGACGAACCTGATCACGAGTAATGTCTTTTTGGAGGGACACCAAATCCGAGTTCAGATTTCCGGCAGTTTCTTCCCTAACTTCTCACGCAACCTGCAGACCGGCGAACGGGAACAGGTTTCCGGAACCATGAAGAGTGCAGAAATACGCATCTATCACGACCGACACCACAGATCGCGTGTAGTTTTGCCGATCGCCAAGGAATTGCGGTAAACCAATCGGCCACGGATGTGCACGGATCACCGGGATGTAACCCGTGCACAATCCGCCGCCATTTTCTCTATTTGTTTATGTCTTCCTTAGCTTCCAGGCGCTTTACCAGCCCGCCAACCTGAGCTTTGGCCGCCTCGGGTGCGGCCTCCTGGGCCGCTTTCATCTCCTTTACGGCATTGTTGAAGTCGGCCTGGCTACAGTAAATCCGGGCCATGCCGGCGTGCGACAGCCAATCGTTCGGATATCTCTTGTAGCTAGAGCGATAGATAGCGAATGCCTCGTCGGCCTTCTTATCTTGCTGCAGCTGCCGAGCATACCCGTACAATTGCTGTGAATTGCCGAGTTGAAGCGCGTCTGCACGCAGCGAAGCCGCCTCCGTGGTTTTGCCCAAGCCGTCCAAAGCCTTCGACTTGGTTATCAGATTCTCGAAACGCTTTTCCTGCTCGATAGATCCATCCGCATATTTGAGGGCTTGCTCGTAATTGGTCTTTTCGCCGATCCAGTAATTGGCTGCGTCGTCCCAACCTTCCCAGGTGTATTGGGAAATTCCTCGCAGCTGCTTCTGGAGGCTGCGGTCGACGGCCTCGTGCACACTAACGCCCACCTTGAAGGGAACCGCAACCTTATCCCACGACATGGTCGCGACCGCCGAATCGGCTGTGGGCTGGTCAAAGTCGTATGTAAGAGCTTCGTGAAACTGAGCCGCTTCTGGCTTCACCTTGACGCGCAGCGCGTCTTCCTTTTCGCTATAAGTGAAGCTCCCCCAGGCCGTTGCGATCTTCGAAAAGATCACCGTCCATTCACTTTCTCCCGGGATCATGTGCAAGCCGTAGGTGCCCGCAGCGAGCGCTTGACCCTCGATGTTGACAGGGTCGGTAAATGTGATGGTCGTATTTTCATTTGCGCCGGCGCGCCAAACCTCACCATAGGGCACAATTCCCCCGAATATTTTGCGTCCCTTCACGAGCGGACGATGGTAGTTAATGGTTATGTCCGTAATGCCTATGCGCTGCGTCAGCTGAGCGTGCTGGCTGTCGCGAGGCAGGTCTAACAAAGCCGATTGCGCGTAGCCCAATGTGCCCATCAGGACTAGAGTCAACAACATAGCAGCGGTGCGCTTCATTGGCATAAAGATCTCCTCTTGCCTCGAGAAATTGCGGAACCTGAATCAGATTTCGTCCGTTAACCGACAGCCAGCTTAGACGGGCCGCCTCTCTCCCGGTTAGCAGTTTCTGCTTGCCCGCCAGCCAGCGCTGCCAAGGTGCGCCTAGGGCAAAAGGTGTGGTTGGCGGCTTCGGAATTATTGGCGCGAGTCAGCGGGCCCGCCCAGCTCAGGCGGCGGCGCCCGAGATTAACCAGGCTAACCATGGCGAGCCTCTTGCGGTCTAAGTATTAGAAAGAATGCGGGAACCTTCCCCGATCTGGCATCGTAATTAAGAGCAGGTGAAAAACGGGCGGAACCAGCCCGCTGCTCAGGCCAACGGGGGAGTATAGCCCTGTGAATTGCTCCCTCCCGTGATCGACTATGCGAGCTTTCCTGGACATTGTGAAGCAGTCGTTGTCCACCCTCTGGGCGCATAAACTGCGTTCTTTCCTGACAATGTTCGGAATCGCCTGGGGAGTCGGGTCGCTGCTTCTGCTGGTCGGCTTAGGAGAAGGCTTCCGCAGCGGACAGGACAAGAACCTGGCCCAGCTCGGTCAGGACATCATGTTCACCTTTCCCGGCCGAATCCCTGCCGTGGCGGGAAGTTTCCAATCGGGGCAGCCCTATAAGTTCACCTATGACGACTACGCCGCGATCCGTGATCACGCCCAGTTCATCCGCGCCATCTCGCCGGTGGTCGAGCGCGACGACATTCGCGCGGTCAGTGAATTTGGCAGCACCAGCGGGCAGGTGTTCGGCATTTCCCCGACTTATAACCAGATTCGCAATGTGCCGGTCTATCCCGGCCGCTGGTTTAACAATGAGGACAATACCGAGCACCGCCGCGTCGCCATCGTCGGATGGGAGCTGCTCAAGAACATGTTCCCCGGACGCCCCGCCGTGGGCAGCACCATTCTGCTGAATGACGTGGACTTTGAAGTCATTGGGGTGATTGACAAGATCGGCAAAGAAGCAAACAACGGCACCAACATCCGAATTTTCATCCCGCTCGAGACCATGCGGGTGTTGTTCCCCTTGAAAGGCGAGAATTCCGAGAGCGCGATTTCGTTCATCAACTACCGTCCGCTGACCAAGCAGCAGCATGCCGAAGCCAAAGAGGAAGTACACCGGTTCATCGCCGAACACCACCACTTCGATCCAAAGCTTGACGACGCTTTCATGGACTGGGACACGATCGACGAATCCATGAAAGTAGGCAAGATCTTCGATGCCATGGATTGGTTCCTGGGGGTGGTGGGCCTGGTCACACTGGCCCTGGGAGCGATCGGCATTATCAACATCATGCTGGTCTCGGTAGCAGAACGTACCAAGGAAATAGGACTGCGCAAAGCTCTGGGTGCGACCCATCGCAATATCCTGACCCAGTTCTTTATTGAGGGAGCGTTCTTGACAGCTTTCAGTGGAGGAATTGGCCTGGCCGTCTCGGTCGGCTTCGTGACTGTGCTGGCGCAACTGCCTGCGCCGGAAGGATTCGACACACCGCGCATAGTACCGTCCTCGGCCGTGGCAGCCATCCTTTGCCTCGCCATCGCCGGTATTGCTGCCGGCCTTTATCCCGCGCGCAAGGCCGCTCTGCTTCCTCCCGTCGAAGCGCTGCGGCAGGAGTGAGCATGTTCACCGATCTGGGAAAACAGGCTTACAGCGCGCTTCGCTACAACCGGCGTCGTTCCGTGCTCACCATGTTGGGCATGGCGTGGGGCATCGCCACGGTTGTCCTGTTGCTGGCCTACGGCTCAGGTTTTCAGAACGCGCTCATGATCGCTTTTCGAACCTTCGGGGGAAATCTGATTGCGTTATTTCCCGGACGCACTTCGCTCCAGGCCGGCGGAAGCAAAGCGGGCACGCAGATCCGCCTCACGCGCGACGATCTAGATTATCTTCGCGCTGAAGTTCCCCTGATCAAACGCATGTCGCCGGAAATCGACAAGCAGTCCCTGATCGCCTATGGGACCCGCAGCGGCAGCTATAACGTCCGCGGTACTTATTCGAGCTTTGAAGGAATTCGCCACGTGGAAGTCGCGGAAGGCAGCTTTTATGGTGCACAGCAAGACCAGAACCATACTCGCGTGGCCCTTCTTGGCGCTCGCGTGAAGAAGAAACTCTTCTCCGGTGAGAATGCCTTAGGCGAAACCATACGTATTGATGGCATCTCGTTTAAGGTGATCGGCGTGCTTAAGCACATGCTGACCAACGGCGACGAGGACATGAACGACATGGTGTACATTCCCTACAGCGCCAGTGGAGACCTCAAGAATAGCTATTATCTGGACGCTATCATGCTCGATTACGAAGGCGATCACGACAAGGTTGTGAAAGCGGTGCGCGCCTCGCTGGCCTTCCACCATAGCTTCAATCCCAAAGATGAACGTGCCGTGTTTATCTGGGACGCCGTCAAAGATCTGGCAGATCTGGACGTGATTACGGTGGGCATCAAAATCCTGCTTGGGTTTATTGGTCTGCTGACGCTCGGTATTGGCGGCGTGGGCCTGATGAACATCATGCTGGTGAGCGTCACCCAGCGTACCCGCGAAATAGGGGTGGAGAAAGCCCTGGGCGCTCGCCGGTGGCACATTCTCTTTCAATTCCTCGCCGAGGCCTTAGTCATTACTTTCCTCGGCGGCCTGGCTGGAGTGGCCCTTGCCTATCTGGTGTCTTGGACCGTCGGCTCCCTGCCGCTGTGGAGCGTTTTCATAGACGATGCCCAGGAAGGCGATATTCACCTGGTTATCAACTCCAGCACGCTAATAGCCTCGACCGCCATTCTCGGCTTCGTAGGCATTGTGAGTGGCATGTTTCCTGCCGTCAAAGCGGCACGCATGGATCCGATCGAGGCGCTGCGATATGAATAAAGGGGTGGGTTAGCGGCTGGTTACCCCCGGAGTCATGGGTGGAGTCTTGCCTATCTGTCGTCACGAGCCAAGATCGACTGTTCTACAATCGCTTGGTGCCGAACTCTTCCCGCCTGCAGCGTGTTCTCGACCAGCTGGGCCTCTACGAACATCCCCTACTCACTTTCGACGCCGCGGCCAAGGGCGAGGGGGTTGAGATCACCATCAATTTTAGGAATCCCCCCGTTCCCGTCCACACCTATTGCTTCGAGTTACATCCGCGAGACCTCGATCATCCGCAGTTCGAGTGGTCCTTCCAGCGCCAGCTCTATGACTGCCTGCATGACTACCTCATTGAAATGTTCACGCGAACGCCGCAGAGTCGTGCCGAACGCCGGCAGGAAGGATTGTGACTTTACGGGAGCGCATTGCGGCCGAAATCGAAGAACAGGGCCCCCTTCCGTTTTCGCGCTACATGGAGCTATGCCTCTATGAGCCCCAGCTGGGCTACTACGCGCGCGGCTCGGCGCAGTTCGGCAGGGTCGGAGACTTCTACACTTCAAGTGACGTGCACGCCGTGTTTGGCCGCCTTCTGGCGCGCCAGTTCGAAGAAATGTGGCGCGCGCTGGGCTCACCGGTCCGAATCGACTTGATGGAACTGGGCCCAGGGCGCGGCCTATTTGCTCAGGATGTGCTCGACTGGTCGGAGAAAAAGTTTCCGGGCTTCTTTGCCGCACTACACTATCGCTTGGTCGAGGGTTCCCCCCGATTGCGCCAGCGTATCGAGCAGACTCTCGCACGCCATTTTGCATCGGCCAAGTGCAGCTTTTTAGAAAGGCCGCTAGGAGCGTCTCAAGCCAAGGGTTATCGGTATGGGCCCAGGGTTTACCATCCTGAGCGGGCACGAAATCTGGGGTCGAAGGACGTCGAGCCTCGCGGTCGAGCGGCGAACGCTTCCTCGAGTCGCAGCCCTGCTCTGCAAGCCCCTCTGATCGTCTTCGGCAACGAATTTTTTGACGCTCTGCCGGTAGAGGTCGTCAGTGCTGAGGGCGTACTTCGCATCGCCCTTCGCGACGGCCACTTTCTCGAGACCTGGTGGCCAGCCTCCGAGCGCGAACTAGAGTATCTCGACGACTACAGCGTCCATCCCGAACCCGGAGAGCGCGTCGAAGCGCCTCTCCTCGCTCAAGACTCTGCCGCCCGGGTGGCTCGGCTGATCACACGCGGTTTTTTCATCGCCATCGACTACGGCTACACTCGCGACGAACTCCTCGCCGGCCGCCACCGTGGCACTATCATGGCCTACCGCCAGCACTCTGCCAGCCTCAATCCATACGAAGCTCCCGGTGAACAGGACATCACGGCACACGTCAACTTCACCGCGCTCGCTGCCGCCATCGAACAAAACGGAATGCGCGCCCACAGGTTGCTCACCCAATCGCAATTTCTGATGGGTATCGGTGAATCTACCGAATTCGCCGACGTCTTCGCGGACTGCCAACTTCCTCAGGAGCGCGCCAAAGTTGCACTGCAACTCAAACATCTGGTTACTCCGGCGGGCATGGGCGAAACATTTCAAGTGCTGGTGGCCAGTAAAGGAGTCGACATGGAAACCGTTTCCACTCTGAGCGGGTTGCGATTTGGCCAGCAATAGCTAACGGAATGCCAGAGCCCGGCGCATCCCAGCGAACCGGAGTTCCACCAGCGTGCGCGACCCGTTTCGGTTCTGTATATAAACAGTCGCACCACGCTCGTACCGGGGTTCGCGGCTCTCCCACCTTCCCTCGGCCGTGGCTACCACATAGTTATCCTGCTCAAACTTTACCTTCACATCATTGATGTAAGATTCCCAGCGGATGTCGCAATCGCCGACCGGTATTTCGATACCGTGCAACGTCAAGTGTGCGGGTAGTGCAAAGTTTCGGGAGCCTCTCTCGAAGGGTCGCACCTCGAAGCCCCGCGCTACAAGATTTCTGTATGCCTCTTCGGCCTGTTCGCTGATGGAATAGGGGCCGACCAGCACGCGGTAGGAATTCAGCCAGAAGCGGCCTCTATCGAGGACCGTCGCAGGAAAGCCCAGTCCGGCCAGCTTATCGGACTCACCCTTAGCCGAAAACTGTTGTTTGAACTTGCCGACCTCGAAATACATCTGCTCGGTGGAGCCGATGTTTTCTGGTCGATTGTCATTTTGGGCAATTACCTGGTTGGCCGGCAGGGGCGGTGGAATTCTATCCAGCCCGTGCGGAACGGTATC